>NZ_JAUBOZ010000137.1:0-15908 GCF_036700475.1 Microcoleus sp. T2B6
GGTGGGCCGAAGAGCCCGCCACAGGCAAGATGCCTGTGCCACAAAAAACTCTTGTGGGGTGGGCCGAAGAGCCCGCCACAGGCAAGATGCCTGTGCCACAAAAAACTCTTGTGGGGTGGGCCGAAGAGCCCGCCCCCAAACTTCAAAACTAAATCCAGCAAAGCCTACTCTGGATCAACCCAGCGATCGTCCGATTTAATCAAATCAATCAATTCTGCCACCCCTCGGTCTTCCGGCACCTTCTTAATTTCTTCCCGGCCCCGGTACAGCGAGATATAACCCGGTTGCTTCCCGACGTAGCCGTAATCAGCATCAGCCATTTCTCCCGGCCCATTGACAATACAGCCCATTACTGCTATGTCCAAACCCGTGAGATGCTTCGTTGCCTCTCTCACTTGGTGTAATACTTCCTCTAAATTAAACAAAGTACGACCGCAGGAAGGACAAGCGACATACTCAACCATCGTTTTCCGCAGTCCCAAGGCTTGCAGAATGCTGTAGCAGACGGGAATCTCCTTTTCTGGGGCCTCTGTCAGCGAGACGCGGATGGTGTCGCCGATGCCGTCAGCTAACAAAGGTGCGAGGCCTGCGGTGGATTTGATGCGGCCGTATTCGCCGTCTCCTGCTTCGGTGACGCCCAAATGCAGTGGGTAATCCATGCCGAGTTCGTCCATCCGGTGCGCCATCAAGCGGTAAGCAGCAACCATCACGGGTGCGCGGGAGGCTTTCAGGGAAAGTACGATATTTCGGAAGTCGAGGGATTCGCAAATTTTGATGAATTCCAGGGCCGATTCTACCATCCCTTCAGGCGTGTCGCCGTAGGTAAAAAGCATCCGTTCGGCGAGGGAACCGTGATTAACGCCGATTCGCAAAGCTTTGCCTTGGTCGCGCAGGGAAATCACCAGAGGTTCCAGCGTTTCGCGGATTTTTTCGCCAATTTCCGCGAATTCGGCGTCGGTGTATTCGGTTCTATCGGCTTTCGGCTTCTCGAACACGTAAAGTCCGGGATTGATTCTCACTTTATCTACGTGTTTGGCGACTTCCAGGGCAATTTTCATGCCGTTGTGGTGGACATCGGCGACAAGGGGCACGGGTTGGTAGGTGGCGTGCAGTTTTTGCTTGATTTCGGCTAAGGCTTTAGCGTGGGCCATGCTGGGCACGGTGACGCGGACGATTTCGCAGCCAATCTCGTGCAAGCGCCGAATTCCGGCGACTGAACCGTCGATGTCGAGGGTGTCTTCGTTAATCATCGACTGTACGACGACGGGGTTGCCGCCGCCGATGGTGACGCTACCGACTTTGACGGGACGGGTTTTGCGGCGTTTGATGGTGGTGTCGAAGGTTGGTTGGGTGGTGGGGGTTTTAGTGGGGTTGGGCAGAGTTTGCATAACTGGTTGCTAGAGTTTTGTTACTAAGGTCTATAAAAATGTGTCTGCTGTTTTTTAGGTTGCCATAGAAAGGGTCAGTTTGGACAAAGAGGTTTTGGGATTTAGGATTCTTAATGAGATTGCTGCGAATTTGTCGATCGAATTATGTCGGAAAAGGGCGATCGAACTAAAAGCCAACCATCACCGGGAAGGCGAACTGAAGTTGGGCCCGTGGAACTAAACCCAACCTAAAAAATACAGTTAAAATACAGGCTAGGCCGAGATTAAAATTAATATTGGTTGGCGGTGAGGAGAATGGTTTGGACACAGGGGCAGGGGTTAAATGGCGATCGGTATATCATTGAAGGCAAGTTAGGTGAGGGCGGCTTTGGGGTCACGTACCTAGCGCAGAAGGCGCAAAACAGCCAGCGGGTTGTCATCAAAACGCTGAAAGATGAATTATTGAGCGATCGAAATTTTGCCCGGTATCGGGACAGATTCCGGGATGAGGCGGTAAAGCTATCTGTGTGCAGGCATCCCAATATTGTGCAAATAGACAACTATTTCGATCATGGTAATTTGCCTTGCATTGCGATGGAATATGTGGCAGGAGAAGATTTGTGGAAATGGGTGGAAAGGCGCGGTATTTTGTCAGAAACTGAAGCTTTGAACTACATCCGTAAAGCAGGAGAAGCCGTAATAGTAGTTCACGAAAAAGGTTTGCTACATCGGGATATCAAGCCACAGAACATTATGGTACGCGACAATTTTGATGCAGTTTTGATTGATTTTGGTTTGGCGCGGGGTTTTATTCCAGATCGCACTCAGCAAATGACTTTTGGATTAACACATGGTTTTGCGCCTCCCGAACAGTACGGGGAAATGGGCAGATTTGCTGAGTACACAGATGTTTATGCTCTGGCGGCAACGCTATACTATATGCTAACGAGAACACCACCAACTGCTGCATTTATGAGGGCTTTAAATCATCCTTTAAAGCCGCCGTTTCAGATTAATCCTAATATTAGCGATGCGGTGCATCGGGCAATTATGAAAGGGATGGAAATGGATGAGACAAAGCGCCCTCAGTCGGTGGAAAAATGGTTGGATATGCTTCCACAAGCCACCCTTGGCAATTGGGGACAAAGAGGGGGTGTTTCGCCAACGATTCCTAGCCCGCAACCACAGCCACAACATATAAATTTGATTTCAGCAAAAGGAGTCGATTATCGCAACCTCGATCGGCTGTTGGCTAGCGGAGAATGGGAAGAGGCGGATGAGGAAACGACGAATAAGATGCTGGATGTAGCAGGGAGAAGAAAGGAACGCTGGCTGACACCTGAAGATATCGCTCGATTCCCCTGTGAAGACTTACGAACTATTGACCAACTTTGGGTAAAATACAGTAACGGACGTTTAGGCTTTTCGGTGCAGAAACGCATCTATGAAAGTCTGGGAGGAAGCGGAAAAGAAGATCGGAAAATTTGGGAAGCTTTTGGCGATCGGGTAGGTTGGCGTGTACAGAATAACTGGTTGTTGTATGAAGATTTAAAATTTGACACCAAAACACCAGGACGACTCCCGCGAGGTAGGATTGGTTGGTTGAATGGTAGGAGAGGGTCTCTCTTCTGTCGCATCGAGATTTGTAATTTGGCAGTAGATTATAATGAGACATCCTCATCCCCAGTTTGTCCACCTCCACCGCCTACAAATGTATTATTCCCTATTCCCATTTCTGCTGATGTTACCATCAAGTCAGAACGCGGAGTAGACTATACTAAGTTGCGCGATTTACTGGCAACTGGAAAATGGCAAGAGGCGGACGAGGAAACGGAGCAGAAAATGCTGGAGGCAGCGGGTAGAACAGAGGATGGCTGGCTGAGAGTTGAAGATATCGCTCGATTCCCCTGTGAAGACTTACGAACTATTGACCAACTTTGGGTAAAATACAGTAACGGACGTTTCGGCTTTTCGGTGCAGAAACGCATCTATGAAAGTCTGGGGGGAACTAGAAAATATGATTATAAAATTTGGGAAGCTTTTGGCGATCGGGTAGGTTGGTGTGTGAATAACAGATGGTTGTACTACAAAGAGCTAAAATTTTACACCCATGCACCAGAGGGGCACCTCCCTCACGGGGGGGCGGGATTGGGGTATTGGGGATTCAATGGTGGTGGGATGTGGTGCGGTCTTCTCTCGCGTCCAGACTTGTAGAGTGTAACATCTAAGGATTTCATAATTTTGTTGGCTATAGATAGATTAAAGCCACTCGAATAGAATGTTAGAAAAAGGTGCAATAAGTGGCAGACCCTTCAATCCCTCGAAAGCTGGCGGAAAGATTCTCAACTTATCTTATGAAAATGTTAAAATTACTGATAAAGGCGTTGCCTTAGTTGAAGCTCATGTTCGCAGATTTAATCCAGTTGGTGAAGCTGAGCTAAGAATGGTTGAAAGGTTAAGAAGTATCGCCACCAAAACCCTTGTAGCTGAGCCTGTTGATTTCCGCTTTTATACTCACGAGTTACGCGAGTATCTCAGGTATAAAAAGCTTGGCTACCCAACTGGACAACCCGCTGACCCGGATGAGGCTTATGAACTTTGGAACAATGCTCACACAGCTACTCTTGAAGATTATAAATTAAAAGAAGGATTCGGCGTTTTATTTCATCCGAGCGTAGAGGAATTTTGATGAAAAACCTAACTCAATTAACCCAGCTTGAATTAGTGCTGCTGGAATTAGTAGCTAAAGGTCAAGGAAAGTGGAGTTGGTACGAACTCGCAAATGCACTTTCCCGTCGAGATGTACCGCGAGAACCTGACATGATGGTGGTCTTAAAAAAACTCGCTGCTGATGGCTTGGTTCAACGATATGTAGAAACAAATTCGCCTCGCGACAGATGGGAATTGACGCCTGAAGGGTCTATGGTGTTGGCAAACCCAAAAGCAGATAGTCAAAGCAGAATTAGAACTTATGCAATTGCCATCCAGAAATCAGAAAGCAATTATTCTGCTTATGTTCCAGATTTACCCGGATGCGTAGCAACAGGTACAACTATCGAGGAAGTCGAACAGCAAATTAAAGCAGCCATAGTTTTTCATTTAGAAGAGTTGCGTCAATCTGGTTCGTCTATTCCTGAAGCCAGGACTTTATGCAAATATGTTGAGGTTTAACGTAATAAAAACTATCAATTAGTATGTGGATGGTGTTTTAGAAGTTATTGGAGGCAAGATTCGATCGCACTTTCCCATCATCCATCAAAAATCAAGGCGCGTTAGCGAAGCCCTCGAAGAGGATCGCACTTCACTCGATAAATCTCTCTCGCGGATGATGCGATCGCCCCTCCTCCCCAGCAAAACTAAAAAATGTACTGGTAAATCCCTTCACAGACCCAGGCTCAGCAGTTAAAGCATCGGAGGTTTTCCATTGGACGATCGCACAAACCCACCAGCCACCGCTGTTAACAACCGCCGACCTCTAATTATCGCAGGAATTCTCCTCGGTATCGGTCAATCCGGCTTTTTTGACGGTATTGTGCTGCACCAACTCCTCCAGTGGCACCATATGTTTAGCAGCGTTAAAACCGATACTACCGTTGCCGGTTTAGAATTAAATACCCTCGGAGATGGATTGTTTCACGCTGCGGATTGGTTGGTAACACTAGCGGGAATCTTCTGTTTGTGGGCTGCTGTGAAGCGCAAAGATGTTCCTTTGTCAACTCAAACTTTTTTTGGTTCAATATTAATTGGTGCTGGATTGTTTGACTTTGTTGAAGGCATTGTTGACCATCAAATTTTGGGAATCCACCACGTCAAACCTGGTATCAACGAGTTAGCTTGGGATTTAGGATTTCTCGTCCTCGGTCTTATTTTAGCGCTGTTAGGTTGGATGCTGGTACAGAGGGAAGTTCCCGCAGATACTAAAGTTTAAATGAATGGAAGATTGGGAATTATACCAAATCCGGGTTTAAAATCCCCGATGAGACTCGACCGTTTCAACCGTTGAGTCTCTTTTTAACTCATCAGTTCATCCCGCCGACTCCAACCACGCAATCAAATCCTCTTGACTCCTAAAATCCAACAAAGCTTCTCCCAAATCATCTAACTGTTCCCCAGATAATCCCTGGATGCGAGTTTGAACTTCCAGTGTCACCTCACCCACCCGCCGCACGAGGAGACGCATAATTAGTCCTATTTCCCCTTCAATTTTACCCCTTTCGATTCCTTGTTCGATTCCTTGTTCGATTCCTTGTTGTATTCCCTGTTCAATTCCTTGTTGTATACCAATTTCTATCCCTTTCATCACAGACCCGATTTGGTCTTGGATAAACATTTCTCGCTTGTCTACATCATTCAATTCGTCTAGTGTCAAATTTGCTCGGTTGGCAATTCCCAGCGCGGTATTAATCTCTTCAACAGACCCCAATGTATCTGGTACTGCTTCCAAAGATGGCGCGTTTTTCATAAAGTAGAGCCATTTTTCCGGCAGAGTTTCGAGTTCGTTCAATTCTTTTTTGAATTTCGGTAACTCGACAAACACTAACTTTAACTCGCAGTTGGGATAGACGAATTTTTCTTCTGTTTCTGTGAATTCAAAGTTAGAGATTAGTTTTTCGGTGTTTTCAAATAAGATAAAGTCCGTAATGGTTAAAGCAATGACTGGATTTAACTTTAAATAACCTTCTCCAGCTTTGAGTTGAGTAGAATAGGTTTTGGCTGCATTGTATACTACCCGTTTTTCAAAAGCGGCGACGTTGAGTACCTGCATTTCCACAATCACGGTTTTGTTCCCGGTAATCTTGGCTTTGACATCCAGGTAAGTGTCTTTCAATCCTGTAACGCTTCCTGCTGAATAAGGGTCAATTATTTCTAATTCTTGGATGGTTGGTTCTCCGTTATACAGCATTGCATTTAGGAAGCTGATTAAAATTTCTGGATGTTCGGAAGAAGCGAATATTTTTTTGAATGCAAAGTCTGTTTTGGGGCTGATGAAACGCATATTAGAGAAGGAAGAGGGAAGAGGGAAGAAGGAAGAAGGAAAATGCAATATTTTAGGGATTTTTAGGTTGGTAGTTGCGCTTTACAACCCTTAGCGCAACTACGAAGTTTTTCAATTATCAGCCTGTGGCTTCAGTAGTAGTTGCAGGCGACATCACTAGCTTTCCAGTTATATCCATCGTCGCAAGCTTCAGCACTTCATTAAAAGCTAAACCCCGAATTTTGAGTTCCCACCGAATGCCTTTTGCTTTCATGCGCTTGGCTTTCCGCATATCGACATCAGCAGCTTTTTGATTCAAGAGCAAATACTTCATTGCTGCTGTAGCTTCAACTTTTGTGGGAAATGCAATATAGGTGATAAATCCGCCGTCCCAGTGATTGGCGTTGCGGACACTGCTGATAGTCGCAACTCTCGGACTAAAGCGGTTCCAGTAAAAGTCGCTGTAGCCGATCGACTGTGTAGTAACTTGGAGTTTGTTTGCCATTTGACTTAACTCCTATAACCTTGTGTGTGGGGTTAGCAGTATCAATTTGCTGCTGTTAATATTATAGCAAATTATTGAGAAATTGGTAACTGTTGGCTGTGGGCTGTGGGCTGATGCCTAAAACCTCAATTCATATTCAGCGGTGACGCGATTGTCTCCTTGAAAATTACTAGAACCTCTGAGTAAAATTTTATCGCTCAATCGATAGCGCACAGTAAATTCTGTCGGTTGATTTGCTGACAAAACTCGGATGATTGATGCTGAAATATTGCGGGTGATGTCAAACCCAACTTCTAAACCTAAACCGAGAGAACCCGCAGCCGAACTGGAACTAGCAGTTTTTCCTTCGTTACCTCTAATCCGAGTGGGAAATAAGCGGAATTCGCTCAATCCTGTGGCGTTAGTAATCGCCGATTGAATGTTGTTCAATAAACCCGCACCGGCTAAATTTGCGATCGCCAGTGTACTATCTCCCTGTCCCAAAGTCTCCACGAAACTGCCGCCTAACAGCGCTACAATCTCTATTTCCGATCGACTCGGAGAACTCCTCAACTCCAGATTTTCCCCCAACTGAGAAGCCCTTCCCTGCACTAACGCTTGAACTCGGACACTCCGCACGCTGCCGAAAGTTGTCGGTTCGTCTGCTATTTCAGAGGCTACAGATGTGCCGGGAGTGCGGAACCGCGTTACTTCCTGCACCGAAGTTGCTAATCTCACATCCAGCGTCGGATCGAGTCCTTGTGTTGGTACAAAGGTCGCAGTCTGCGGGTATCCTCGATCAAGCCTAAACTGCGTCGTAAACAAATTCACCGACCCCGAAGTCAAGCGAATCGTACCCTCCGGGCGAAGGTCATCTAAAGTTCCATTCACAGTCAAGCCCCCAGTCGCCTGAAAACTCAATATCGGCGCACTCGTTACCCGAATTCCCCGGCCCAAATTCAGCCGCAAATCGTTCAATCCAACTTCAAAGGAAGGGGAAGGGGAAGGGGAAGGGGAAGCGGAAGTCGCAGCAGAAGGGGAATCAGAAACCTCAGTTGTAGGGGAATCAGAAACCTCAGTCGCAGGAGAAACAGAAGATGTGGAATCTGAATCAGAAGCAGAAGAGGAAGAAGCTAACTCAGTTCTGCCGCCGCCGGGGCTTCGGAGAAATACTTCACCGTTGTACAGTTCAATATTACCGCTCAACTGCGGACGCCTAGCCGTGCCCCTTGCCTGCACTTGACCGACTACGCCGCCGCTGTACAATCCTCTGAGGTTCACTGCCAACTTGTCTAAATTTACAGCTAAAGGATTATCCGCATCGACATCGCCCTCCGCAAAAGGCACAGACAGCGGAATCACACCCTGGGCCACAACTTGTCCCTGACTCAACTGTCCCCGAATTCCTTCTACCCGAATACGATCGCCCTCAAAGCGCACCGTCCCAGTCAGCCCTGTCAGCGGTTCTGGGAAGGCTTGCGCGCGCACGGTTGCATTTTCAAAATTCGCAATTCCTTGCGCTACAGGATCTTCCAGCGTTCCTCCCACGCGAATTTGCACCTGTCCCTGACCGCTGACCCACGCAACTTGCGGAGTCAATACATTAATAATTGCTAAACCTTCATTTTGCAAATTCGCCCTCAAATCGATTTGATCGCTATCAGCTTTCACCGCTGCAAACGGCAACTCAAAAGGCAAACTTCCCTGCACCTCAATCGGTTCGGTTTGAGTTACCAAAGCGCTGCCTCCAAAATTCAGGCGGGCATTGCTGTAACTGAAACTGCCGTCGGCTTGTTTAATCGGTTCTCCGTTTAGCGTGCCCTCAAGCAAACTTAATTCTCCGGTGGCTTGCGGGTTTTCCAAACTGCCGGCCAAATTCGCGCGCAAATTCAAATTTCCCGTGACATCCACAAAAGGCAATTCCACCAGTTTTGCTAACTCTTCCACGGGCACATTTTCTACCCGCAACTGCCCGGATTGAGCTTTTTGTCCGAGTTGTCCAGAAAAGCCGATCGCACTTTTGCCCGATCGAATTTCCAGAGGCAAAACAGTTAAAATCCCGTCCTGAAAGCTGCCTTCTATGCTGAACTTTTCAGCGACATATTCTCCCCACTGCCAGTTATCACCTTTCACGTTAAATTGAGCTTGCACACCCGTTTGCAAAGAACCGGCGACAGCAATTTCCGCACCAAAAGTGCCTTGCAATTGGGATAATGGAGGCAATTTTTCTGATGATTTCACGGCCTGCTGCTGCTGCAAAATTGTTTCAATTTCTGCCAAGCGGCGCAACTGTTCAATTAGCGGGGCTTCTGGTTCTCCTACTGCTACAGTTTGCACGTCGCCACTGTCACCGTAAACGGGAGGTTTTACGCCTCTAGCCAAGTCGCCTAAATTGAAATATTGCAAAGCGGTTAAAACCTGCTGTAAATTCCCCTGCTGGACGCTAACTTTTCCGGCAAATTGCGGATTTGCGCCTGTTTGAACATTGCCGGAAATTAAGTATTGACCGCTGCCTTGGCGGAATATGCCATTTGTGAGAGTGGCGCTGCCGTTAGCGTAGCTGAATTCGCCTTGGAAACTGTCACCCTTAATGTAGCCGATCGCCGGTTGGGCGATCGCAATTTGTCCGCTTGCTTGCAAAGTCGCCGGATTTAACGGCATCTTCCAACCGGGCACATTTACTTGTCCCGAAACCGTGCCAGTTATCGGCCCCAAACCCGCCTCTTTACCGGGTGATAGATTCAAAGCAGCCAGGGGAAAATCGCTTAAATTAACTCGCAAAGTTTCTCCCTCAGTTTGGCCCCTAGCCACGGATTCCCCGCGTTGAACTAAGAAAGATGTCGGCAGAAAAGATTGATTTAAAGCTACTTCGATTTTGTCTTGGCGGCCGGCCAAACGCAAATCTACACTTTTCCCAGCATCGGCATTCACACTCCCCGCCAGTACCGGGTCAAAAGCGACTTGATTTACTGCTAAATTTCGCACTTCCACGTCGCCCACTAAACTGAGGGCGGCGAGGGTTCCGGTGAGGCGGCCGGTAAAATCGACATTGCCGCGCAGGGGTGGGTTTTGCTGTGAGGAATTTTTGTCCGCAATTGTAGACAAAAATCCTAACTGTTCTGCTGGTAAGGCTTCCAGGTTAAAGTTGGCGAGTTTGACATCCAAATCTAAGTTGGAAATTGAGGGCCCTCCTTTACCTTCGAGTTCGACGTTAACAAAGCCGTTGGCTGTCAAACCGGGAGTTGTGGCCTTCTCAATTTCCACCCGTTTGCCGTCCCAATTAAATACTGCCTCAAAAGGTTGTTTCAAAAACGGCAATTCCGAGATGCGGAAACTGCCGCCGGCGCGAACATTTTGTAGGGGCGGTGCCCCCGTGCCCGCCGCAATCGGGCCGGATAAATTGATATTGCCGTTAAACAGTCCTCCAAGCTGGGGGAGATTTGGAACCCCAGAGACTACATCTCCGGTTTGCAAGCTTTGTCGCTGCGAGCCAAAGGCTTGCTGGAAGCGACTTAGAGCAATTTGCTCGCCCTCGATAGACGCGCGCCAATTCCCCGATGCGGCGCTGCCTTTAGCATTGACAATTCCTCCGCCGTTGGCGAGTCGAATTTGTCCGTCGCCGTTGGCGGTGATGCCGTTGGCGGTTAGATTGTCTACTGTTCCCAAAATGCGGACTTTGCCGTCGAGGATTCCGTTAATTTCTGGCGGTAAATCCGCTGTCAGCAAACCTGTTTGTTTGAGGGTTTGTTCTAAATTACTGACGGCAATTCCGTTCGTTTCCAGCAATGCTTGCAAGTTGCCGTTTTCTAATTTGGCCGTAGTATCGATCGCCCCGAGTCGATCGACCAAAATCCGTCCTTCTCCGCTACCACTAATTCCCTTGGCTGTCAAGTTATCCAAACTGCCCGCTGCTTGGAATTGGCCGTTAACTCTGCCGTCAAATCCTTTAGGCAAAGTCGCCGTCAGGGTCAACAGTTGGGTATTGCGGATTGTTTGTTCTAAGCGACTGAGAATAACTCGATCGGCATCGGCGAAAGCTTGCCAGCGTCTGTCTTCTAATTTACCTCTAAAAGCAAGAGTACCGTCCCCTATATTGAGTTTGCCGCTGCTGCTGACGCCTATGTCAGCGGCGGTTGAATTATCAAGACTGCCGCTGGCTTGAATTTGATTGGATATTTGTCCGTCAATCGATTTGAGATTTTGGATTTTCGATTTTAGATTGTTGATATTGGCGACTGTTTGGGGATTGTCAGCAGCGAAAGCTAAGCCAACATCTAACAGGGGCAATCCTAAATCTCCTAAGCGCTTGATGGAAGTGCGATCGGTTTCTGCTGTTCCCTGCCAGTTTCCGGCTACCAATTCTCCTTTTAAATTAACATTGCTGCCAGCAAGATTGAGTCTGCCGCTGCCGCTGGCATTGATGCTGCTAGCTGTCAAATTGTCAAGACTTCCCGATGCTGTAAATTGACTCGATAGTAGTCCGTCAATCGATTTTAGATTTTGGATTTTGGATTTTAGATTGTTGAGATTGGCAGATTGCGGATTTTCGGGATTGAATGCTGAAGCCACATCTAAAATCGGCAGTGTCAAATCTACCAAGCGGCTGATGGAAGTGCGATCGGTTTCTGCTGTTGCTTGCCAGTTTCCCCCTACCAATTCTCCGTTTAAATTCACATTGCTGTCGGCAAAATTGAGCCTACCGTTGCCAGTAACATTGATTCCGCCCGCAGTCAAATCGTCAACCTTTCCCGCAACTTGAAATTCACCTGCTAGCTGTCCGCCTAACGATTTTAGATTTTCGATTTTGGATTTTAGATTGTCTAGATTTGCGGTCGTTTCCCGTGTTAAAAACGGCAAGCCAATATCAATCAATTGATTGACAGCTACTTTTTCTGTGTTGCCAAAAACTTGCCAACGACCCGATTCTAGTTCGCCATTAACATCAACAATACTGTCAGCAATATTCAGCGTTCCTTGGCCCGTCGCAGCGATCGCATTTAAACTCAAATCGTCCAGAGTTCCTGCTGCTTCGACGGTTCCGCTGAACAAACCCGCTAGTTCAGGAGGCAAATTAAGGTCTGGCATGGCTTGCTGCAAACTGTTCAGGGCTACGCGATCGCCCTCGATCATAGCTTGCCATTGACGGTCTTTTAGCGCAGCATCCACGTTAACAGAAGCGTCACCTATTTTCACAACCGTATTTTGCAAATCCGCCGAATTTCCTCCGGCTCGAATTTCGCCCGCTGCGGGGAAAGTCCCTTGCGGTGCTTGCCATTGAACTCTAGCTTGAATGTTATCTAACGGGCCGAAAACTTGAGCTTTTGCGGAGACACTGCCAATGTTAACAGTAGCAGGAATTGGAAGAGCGTAAATTTGGGCGAGATTATCTGCGGGCAAGTTTTCAGCTTGCAAGTCAAACACCAAACCAGATGGCGAATTCTTACTTTTTAAAGCAATATCAACTTGACCTTTGCCACCAATTTTACCCCCCGCCGCCGGCACTACCAAAATATCGCTCAAAGTCAAAGCTAAAGAGGAAAAAGGGCGAATAGAAGATTGAGAATTGGGAGTTGGGGTTTGAGCCATTCTCCCGCGTTCCAATTTGAAATTAGTGCTAATATTGTTTAATTGCAGTCGATCGACTGTAGCGGGTTTTGTCGAGGCGATCGTACCTGTGAGCACCGGCATTGCAACGGTTCCAGTTAGCTTGGCATCCGCCTTCACCTCCCCCGCAAAAGCAACGGGCAATACTACTTTCTTCCCTAACTCTGTCTCCACCGCACTGACAACACTTGCGAAAGCCACTGGTTGCACGCTAGTTGTCAGATTGAAGCTAGCGTTCTCCAAATTAAAATTAGTTCCAGTTGCAACTGTTCCTGCTATTCTAAGGGGAATTAGACCGTAATTAGCCGCCAGACTATCGATAATAAAATTAGTTCCCTGAAACCGCAACTGACCGCTGCTATTTTGTATGATTTGTTTCAGCGGACGAATACTCGCTTGCACTCCTCCAAAACTAGCCGTTCCGGTAATTCCCGATACTTTATTCTCTCGCACTTGCACGGTCAAATTGCCATTAGCAATACCTTTTTGTAAAGAAATGCTGGAAAGTCTTAGCAAGCGAGCGAGGTCGGGCAAAGGCAAATTTTGACCCTGCAACTGTACGTTAGTTTGAGCTGCAGGTAACATAGAGTCAGCTTTAAGTATAAAATTATCGCTGTTAGTAAACTGACCGTTTACTTCGTAGAGAACGCGCTGATTTTGGTCGCGAAATAGAGCACTGCCATTTTTCAAATTTACAGAAATAGGAGCCGAAGTTTTCTGTCCTACTGCGGGACTCGGTACCAAAACGGCGACGGAATTTTCAGCTCGAAATGCTTCAACTTCAGTTTTAAATAAACCCGGAGATTTCTGCTCCGCAGTTGGAATATTAACCCAGCGACCTTTAGCATCCTGTTCGATATAAGCGTTGGCTTGAACTAAAGTAATATCTAATTTGAGAGTGCGGGTGAACAGCAGTTGCAAAACCGAAAACTTTACTTTAACTGCTTCTGTAGAAGCGTTATCGGGATCGGTAGGAGTTGCAGGTAAAGTCGATCGGCCAAACCGCAAACTTGTCAGAGAAAATCCCTCCAAACGTCCGAGTTGCACGGGCCGCTTCAGCAACTGACTGACTTCAGTTTCCACCAAAGGAGCTAACTTTTCCCGCACCCACTGGTATCCTAGCGCCGCCGCAACCAAGGCGATAATGCCCAATCCCGTACCGCTAAGCAGCAGCAGACGCCACCAGCGGCGGTGGGGACGGGGTGCGAGTTGATTTTTGTTATCGTCCGAGTTAGTCATGGGTGTTTCTCAAAGCTTGTGAGAATTCAGGAATTGAGGAAATCAGCGGGTTTTAGACAGGTATAATTTCTGTGATTCGTAAGCAGCGTGCCTTCTGCTTTTGGTAGACTCAGGACTCAGGCGGGAAGTGCCGATGCCCCGTTAGCGAAGCCCTCGCAGAGGCTCGAATTTCAAGATTCACGCCCCCCACTGCGAGGCAGAGTCCAATAACCTTTACTAAACTTAATCAAAACACGCAACACGACCTAACACCAAGTCTTCTAATTCCCCAAAATCCTCTCGATCCCGCTAGTGCAGGCTCGGTGGTCAATCTAAAATCTCAAATCTCAAATCTCAAATCTCAAATCTAAACACGTCCCCCTCCAGGGTAGACTCCAGAAACCTTTAGCGAACTTAATCAAAACACGCAACACCACCTAAAACCGACAGTCAATCTAAAATCTAAAATCTAAAATCTAAAATCGCACGATCGCTCCTAAGATAAAAAAACGGTGGTTAAGAAGGTCTTTAAAACTTATGCGAGTGTTCGTCTTACTCTTCAATGCCCGCACCGAGAATGAGGGAATTCATACCATTCAACTCGGCGATCGCAATAAAGTTCTGATGTTTGAGTCAGAAGACGACGCCACCCGCTTTGGCGTGATGTTGGAAGCTCAGGATTTTCCCGAACCCGCTGTCGAGGCGATCGACGATGAGGAAATTAAGGAGTTCTGCGATAGTGTTGATTATGATTGGGAACTGGTGCCGGCGGGCGCGCTGGCGATCCCGCCAGAAGACAATGTAACACAGACTCAGTGGCAGCCGGAGCAGGAGCCGGAGTCGGAGCCGGATTCTGACGTTTCCCAAAACGAACTGGATTCTATTCGCCGCCGACTCGAAGGACTTTTGTAATAAGAAGGAAGTTCGGCAACGGATTCGCTTTCTTCGGATGTAACGGATGGATGTTGAGGTTCGAGGGAAAAAGGAAGAAAGAAGAGGGAAGAAGGATAAATTTGATATCTTCCAGCGTGATCAATCAAGGGCTCCATTTGTAGATACAGGGTTCCAGGCTGAACCTGTGACTCTGTATGTCTCCGGACTTCGCTTGAATGCCGACAACTGACAATTAACAACTGAGAAAAAATGAAGAATTTGGAAGAACGGGGGCATCTGCTGACGGAACAGGTGAATGCCAACAGCGAGAATTTAGACCAACTCAGTTCGATCGAATTAGTGGACTTGTTCAACCGGGAAGACGCCCAAACCTTAAGCGCGATCGCCCGCGCCCGCAAACAGTTAGCCCAAGCGATCGACATTGCAGCCGAGTCTCTGCGTCAAGGAGGCCGCCTGTTTTACGTCGGTGCGGGTACTTCCGGGCGTTTGGGGGTGCTGGATGCGGCCGAGTGTCCCCCCACCTTCTGCACGCCGCCAGAACTCGTACAGGGCATAATTGCCGGGGGTGCGGGGGCTTTGGTGCGGAGTTCGGAGGATTTGGAGGATCGGGCTGAGGATGGGGCTGAGGCGATCGCCCACCGTCACATTACCAACTTAGATGTGGTTGTCGGGATTACGGCTGGAGGTACGACGCCGTTTGTGGCGGGCGCTTTGCAGGCGGCACGCCAGCGGGGGGCGAAAACTGTGTTTATGGCCTGCGTACCCGTCGAACAAGTGAATTTTGAGGCTGATGTTGATATTCGGTTGTTGGTTGGCCCGGAGGTAGTGGCGGGTTCGACGCGCTTGAAAGCCGGTACAGTAACAAAAATGGCTTTAAATATCATTTCGACAGGGGTAATGGTGAAGCTGGGGAAGGTTTACGGCAATCGAATGGTTGACGTGGCAGTGACTAATAAGAAATTGCGCGATCGGGCTGTGCGGATGTTGCAAGATTTGACTGATTTGAACCGGGATGAGGCGGGTTTTTTGCTCGAAAAAAGCGGCAAGTCTGTTAAATTAGCTTTGATGATGCACTGGACTGGTTTGGAGAAGGAAGAGTGCGATCGCATTTTGGGAGAATTTCAAGGGAATTTGCGATCGGCTGTAGGATCAATAAAATTGTAGATTTGAGATTGTAGATTTGTCCTGAGTAGTCAGGTGTGCACTGTACACCAATCTATTTGTGCTGAGGTTTATGGGTTAGACATCTTTCCTGTTTTAGCAACCGCGCCCGGTGATTAGGACAGATTTTGTAGATACTGTCTTGACCTGTCAAGGGGTAGCAGTCAAATAATTGGGGTCGAAAGGCTTTTGGGATTTTAAAATC
>NZ_JAUBOZ010000138.1:0-15858 GCF_036700475.1 Microcoleus sp. T2B6
GACTAATGACTAATGACTAATGACTAATGACTAATGACTAATGACTAATGACTAATGACTAATGACTAATGACTAATTGTATGCAATAATACTGATATCGATCATATAAGGCAAGTAAGTCAATGTCTGTCATTGCAGTAGTAGACTATGACATGGGCAATCTGCACTCAGTCTGTAAAGGCTTGGAAAATGTGGGTGCAGTGCCAAAAATTACAGATTCTCCTGCTATAATCGAGCAGGCTGATGCGGTGGTTTTGCCGGGAGTGGGTTCGTTTGACCCGGCAATGCAGAATTTACGCTCGCGCAATTTGATAGAACCGATAAAAAGGGCGATCGCCTCTGGAAAACCTTTTTTAGGCATTTGTTTGGGTTTGCAAATTCTGTTTGAAAGTTCCGAAGAAGGCGTAGAACCGGGATTGGGCGTTATTGCGGGAAAAGTGCGCCGATTTCGCTCGGAACCGGGTTTGACAATTCCCCACATGGGATGGAATCAATTGGAACTTACTCAGCAGAATTTGCCGCTGTGGCAAAATTTACCGTCCGATCCTTGGGTTTATTTCGTGCATTCTTATTATGTCGATCCAGTTGATTTGGAAGTGCGATCGGCAATTGTGACTCACGGTAGTCAAAACGTGACGGCGGGTATAGCTAAAGACAATTTGATGGCCGTGCAATTTCACCCGGAAAAGTCTTCGAGTACGGGATTGCAAATGCTGTCAAATTTTGTCAGTCTGGTGAGGGAAAAAGTACCCGCTTAGGTGGCATGAGTCTTGAAAAAAACCCGGTAGATTGCCGAAACCGGGTTTGACATTTTTAAAAGTCTTTTTCCTTCTTCTTTCTTCCTGACATCCGTTACATCTGAGATGTTGCACCATTCTCAATTACTTGTTTAGGAACAGGCAAGATGCCTGTTCCACAAGAAAATTTACTCTTTGTGGAACAGGCATCTTGCCTGTTCTTGAGAATGGTGCAAGATGTGAGTTACATCCGTTACATCCGTTACACAATCCGTTGCCGAACTTCCTTCTTCCTAAATGACTTTAAGAATCAGTGGCAATCGCCAAATCAAAACCCTGCCGGGACTCGCAACTCGCCCTACACCTTCGCGAGTCAGAGAAGCTTTATTTAATATTTGGCAAGGGACGATCGCAGATTGCAGATGGCTTGACATTTGTACAGGCAGTGGTTCGATGGGTGCAGAAGCTTTGTGTCGTCAAGCCGCGAGTGTCACTGGCATCGAACAGTCGGCGAAAGCTTGTGCGATTATCCGCGAAAACTGGGAGAAAATAGCAGACTCGTCCCAAACATTCCAAATACTGCGGGGAAACGCGACGGCGAAGTTGGCGGCACTAGCGGGGCAGCAGTTCGATCGCATTTACTTCGATCCGCCCTACGCCAGCGACTTGTACGAACCTGTGTTAAACACGATCGCCAGCCAAGAAATGCTAGCACTCCTCGGCGAAATGGCCGTCGAACACAGCCCGGAGCGATCGACACAACCAATTTCCGGCCTAGAAATTTGCCGCCATAAAATATACGGCAATACAGCATTAACCTTCTATACCCGCAGTTGCTGAGAGGCTCAAACCGCAGCAGCGTCACTCCTGCAGGCAAAAAGAAACCGGGTTTCCTGGCGTTGGCGCCCCCGGTACTAAAAGTTTTTCCATTGCGTACAATACAAATTTTTCCGATGAAGTTAAGCTTGGTGCGTAGGTTGTCAAAGCAAGTTGCTTCAGCAATTGACGAAATAAATGGAGTTTAGGCTGAAAATAAAGACTTTCAGTTGTAACATGAACCCAAACTGTGAGTGTGAATATTCCTAAAGGAGTGAATATGGTTCAGACACCTTCGCGCCCTCGTGGCAGCGAGTTTCCGGCTGCTAACTCGGTACAGCCAGTCAAACGCGATACGATTCTGGTGGGAGATAGCCTCCCCCTGCCCAATACCAAACTCTTCGGAACAGACGGCATTCGCGGGAAAGTTGGAGAATTGCTGAATGCACCCCTAGCCCTGCAAGTGGGCTTCTGGGCTGGACAAGTTCTACGGCAAAATTCCCCCAACCAGGGGCCTGTGATTTTGGGGCAAGACAGCAGGAATTCCAGCGATATGCTGGCAATGGCACTGTCAGCGGGTTTGACAGCCGCCGGTTTAGAAGTTTGGAATTTGGGATTGTGTCCCACTCCCTGCGTTGCTTATCTGGCAAGCGTTTCGGAGTCGGTCGGCGGAGTGATGATTTCGGCTTCTCACAATCCCCCAGAAGACAACGGCATTAAATTTTTCGGCTCAAACGGCTCCAAGCTGTCGCAGCAGTTGCAGGAACAAATCGAAGCGGGAATCCGGGGGGCAAAGGTTCCAATTGCTAG
Source organism: Microcoleus sp. T2B6 (assembly GCF_036700475.1). Lineage (NCBI taxonomy): Bacteria > Bacillati > Cyanobacteriota > Cyanophyceae > Oscillatoriales > Microcoleaceae > Microcoleus > Microcoleus sp. T2B6. The sequence goes on from NZ_JAUBOZ010000138.1 coordinate 2,364, forward strand.
CTTGGGTTTGGGACACCACTACCATCGGTCTGAGTTGGTTAAAGATTATGCCACTTCCCTCTGTGATTCGCTGCAACAGATGAATTTGGAGGGAATGCGGATAGTTTTGGATTTGGCTTGGGGGGCGGCCGCGGGTTTGGCGCCGGCGGTGTTCGCGCAAATGGGGGCGGATGTTATCTGTTTGCACGACTCTCCTGATGGCGATCGTATTAATGTTAACTGCGGTTCTACTCATCTCGACAGTTTGCAAGCGGCTGTTTTGGAACACAATGCCGATTTGGGCTTTGCTTTTGACGGCGATGCCGATCGAGTTTTGTGTGTTGACAACCAAGGTCGAACGATTGACGGCGATTACATTCTTTATCTGTGGGGCCGGCAGTTACGCGACTCCGAACAGTTACCATCCAATTTAATTATTTCTACTGTAATGGCTAACCTCGGCTTCGAGCGAGCTTGGGAAGAATTGGGGGGCAAACTAACTAGAACCAACGTGGGAGATCAGTACGTTCACGCTGAAATGCAGCGCACTGGTGCGATGTTGGGCGGCGAACAGTCTGGACACATTCTTTGTCCGCATTATGGTGTCAGCGGCGACGGTTTGCTGACAGCTTTGCATTTGGCTTCGCTGGTGCGCCAGTCCGGGCAATCTTTGGCACAATTGGTAAGTGGCAGTTTCCAAACTTATCCGCAGTTGTTGCGAAATATTCGGGTGGACGATCGCGAAAAACGCCTGAAATGGCACGAGTGCGAGGAAATGCAAAGTGCGATCGAACGTGCTACAACAGCAATGGGAGAACAGGGACGGGTTTTGGTTCGCGCTTCTGGCACTGAACCGCTAATTCGAGTTATGGTGGAAGCGGCCAGCGCCGAATTGGCTAATTTCTGGACTGAAAATTTAGTTTTAGCAGTTCAGCAACACATAGCTATCTGATGGAAAGGGGGAATTCCTAAAACTTTTGAGTTTTGAGTTTTGAGTTTTGAGTTGAAATCTTTTAATTCAAAATTCATAAATCAAAATTTCTAACTATTAATTTCGAGTTTTAATCAACTTCTCCAAAAATAACGAGTGGGGCAGGCATCCTGCCTACCCTTAACTTTATTTTCACTCAATTGTGTGATGATGATTTCTGTTGTGATACCCACCTACAACCGCGAGCAGCCCCTGCGAGAGACATTGGCTGATGCGATTGGGCAAAATTACCCGAATTTTGAAGTGCTGGTAATCGATCAAACTCGCACCCACGAATCGGAAACTCAAGTTTATTTAGAGGAATTGGCAAATGCTGGCCAAATTCGCTGGTTTAGAGTAGATTGGGCGAGTTTGCCTGGTGCTCGAAATTATGCAGTGCGGCGCGCAGTTGGAGAGATTATTTTATTTATTGATGATGATGTACAATTGCCAGATGGTTTTTTGGCGGCTCACGCTGACAATTATTTAGAAAAACCCGATGTGGGATGTGTGGCGGGCAGGGTTTTTGACAGAATGAAACTGGATAATTCTGGAGGCGATTTGGCGATCGAATATTTGCCATCAGAAGCTATGGATGCGGGGATTGCCTGGTATTTTATCGATTTGGTGCATACAGTAAAACCGCAGCAGGTGCTCTCGGCTAGAGGCTGCAATATGTCATTTCGCCGACAGGTTTTTGCCGAATGCGGGCTGAGGTTTGACGAGCGGTTTGCAGGGAGTGCGGTGCGGGAGGAGTCGGATTTTTGTTTGAGATTGCGATCGACTGGCATGAAAATTTGGTACGATCCCAATGCGTCTTTAGTTCACTTGGGGGAAGAGAGCGGGGGCTGTCACGATGTCAGCACGCGATCGATCGAGTATCAAGTCACATTTTATCACAACCATTTCCTCATGGGATTGAAAAATTTAACAGCCTTTCAATGCCTGCGATTTTTTGCCAAACTGTTTGACTGCCACGTTTGGGGAAATCCACCTTGTTATAAAAGCCACTCGCCCATTAAAATTATAACTAGATTTGCTTTTTATATCCTGGGTTTTCTCAGTGCTATAAATACACTAATTCAATCTCTGTGGAATGATGGACAAACTTACACCCATCAAGACAAGATTAACGCTCAATAATTCCCAATTCCCAATTCCCAATTCCCCATGCCCCATTCCCAATGCCCAATGCCCCATTCCCAATGCCCCATGCCCCATTCCCAATGCCCAATGCCCAATGCCCCATGCCCCATTCCCCATTCCCAATAAATGAGAATTCTCGTGGCTAGTCACACCTATATTGTGGACATTAATCGGGAAAAATTCAAGATATTAGCCAACCTAGAACCCGATATTGAAGTAACAGTTGTAGTGCCGCAGCGTTGGAAACCGGGAGGCGTACAAAATAAAATTATAGAAACGCAATTTTATGAAAAAGGCTCATTTAAAGTAGTCCCAGTTTCCAACTTTAGTCAAAACAATCAAGGGTTACTAACTTTTGGTATAGATTTAATTGAAGTTCTGCAAAAAATTAAACCGCAGATAATTCAAGTTGAACAAGGTGCAAAATCTCTTGCTTGCGCTCAGTTAATCTTACTCAATAAACTCCTAAAACTGCAAGCAAAAAATATATTATTTACTTGGTGGAATCTGCCTTATCAATTGAAGTGGCCCGTTTCAGTCTTAGAAAATTACAATCTTCAGCACACCGACGGAATTATTGCAGGCAACCTAGATGGAGCTAAAATTTTGCGGCAGCGGGGCTATCAAGGTGCGGTAAAAGTAATGCCACAACTCGGCGTAGATGAAACTTTGTTTCGCCCCACTGGTAAAGACGCTGATTTATCGCGCAGCTTTGGCATTAAACCGACCGATTTTGTGGTAGGATTTGTAGGTCGATTTGTCGAAGAAAAAGGATTGTTGACTTTAGCTGAAGCCTTGGCAGGGTTGAAAAAAATCTCTTGGAAGTGGCTGTTAGTAGGACAAGGAAAATTGCGGAAGCACCTCGCCGAAAAATGTATTGAAGGGGGAATCAGCGACCGAATAATCTGGGTAGAAAGCGTTTCCCACGAAGAAATTCCCCCTTACATTAACTTAATGAACTGTTTGGTATTGCCCTCGCAAACCAGCTATAAATTCAAAACTCTGACCACGGTGGGCTGGAAAGAACAATTCGGTCACGTTTTAATTGAAGCGATGGCCTGTCACATTCCGGTTATTGGTTCCGACTGCGGGGAAATTCCCCACGTCATCGGCGATGCGGGGTTATTATTCCCAGAAGGAAATGCAGGGGTTTTGCGAGAGTGTTTGCAGAAATTGATGGAGCGGCGGGAGTTGGCGGCCGATTTGGGCGATCGGGGTTATCATAGAGCGATGAGCAATTATACAAATAAAGCTTTAGCTGAGCAGTTATTGGACTTCTACAAAGAATTGTTGTAACTTTTAGCAGTATAATGCAAGTGTTAAATAAAAACTGTAGTAAATGTCTATTCCTTCCGAGATACGCTCTTTGGTTGACGAACTCTACCAGGTACTAGACGATAGCGATCGCCAAGCAACGCAGGGACTTTTTGCACTTAGAAGAGCAATGTCTCTTTTTCCCCAGAATGAAATACTGATGCAATACTTTTCTTCGATCAGTAATTTTCAATTCTGCGTATCAGGTGTTCGCTTACAAGCAGAGCACATTGTGGGCAATGTATTGATGGCTGGTGTGCCCGATGAAGATGTTCAAAAAGCAGGAGATTATTTAGCAGCCTTGCTACATATGGCTCCTGAATCGAAAATTATGATAGACAAAGTAGTTGAGAGATTAGAAGCATTGCCATGAAACAATTACCAGATGAAAGCCAACTCCTGGAAATCCTGGAAATTGTGAAAGCCGCGGAAGCAAAAGCCAGTGAAATGTATGAATTTTCCAAGACAATGGCTCACAATACCCAAATTACAGCAACAAAGAGAGAGGAAGCTGAACAGCTAGACGGGCAGCCTTTTGCAGATAATTAAATTTGTAATGGGAGATGTTGGTATGTTGATTTAAATAACTATCCCCCATGCGGATTCTCCAAATTATCCCCTCCATTTCCCTCGTCTACGAAAGTTGCAGGGCTTACGCATGGGGCGGCTAGAAACCCGGTTTCTACAACTTTCTCCCTCATCAATCAGGAAGAAAACTGTTAAGTTCTTCGACTAGCAAATGTACTGTTGTTGAAGGATTGTCCGTTTCAGGATTGGGGCGATCGTATTCCTGTAAAAGCCGTTTTGCGTGTTTAATTGCATCCTGCTGTCTGTCTTTTAGTTCCTCATAAATCGTCTCGCTGTTTTTCTTATACTCGTGTCCCAATAACTTGGTTAGCATATTTTGATAATCCTGGCGAGAAATTCCCGTATTATAAAAATGGAAGTGCAGCAAATACCACAATTCAAAAGCATCATTTGAATAAGCTACGTCAATGCCGTTATTTCTTGCAAGAGTTATGGCTGAATTAAAATTTTGCGAGTCGTTAGGATTTTTAGGGTTTTTATCGCGATCGAACACGCACCAAAATCGGTCTTTTTCGTCGGATTCTGTGTCGTTTTTTAACTCAATAGCTTTTTCTACTAAACTCTTCGTATTTTTTCCTTCTCCTTTGATATCCAGCTTAATTACATTTGTGTCTACCGGGAAACTTCTAAAATAGTTGGGTTCTGTTTTCTCACCTTCGCACACGATTAAAAACCATCTTCTAGTTTTAACCTTTCTATTGTAGTAATCAATATTTGTTTTTCTAGACGAACTTTTTTTATTCATGAAGTTCACCTATTAGTTCTTTAAAATTACCAATAAAAGGGATAGCGCCATACTTGCCGATAATGTAATCGCGCTCGAATGAGGCATCTTTTCCGACTTTATACTCTACCAAAGAGTACAAATCAGTAGCGCCTTTGTTGTCTTTTTCGGTAAACCATATTTGATCTTTGCGAAAACTTTTACTACTGAGCAAGTTTGTGTCGTGTGTAGTGAATATAAGCTGTGCGTTGTGCGGATTAGTCTCGTTAGAATTGAATAAGCAGATTAATTCGCGAGTAATCAGCGGATGTAGTCTGGCATCAAGTTCATCAATTAATAAAATTTTTCCTGTTCTTAAAGTATCCAGGAGAATGCCTGCTAATGCAAATAGTTTGTTTGTCCCCTCGGATTCGTGCGTTTCGATATCAAATAATTCTATAGCAGCCTGTTTCCCATCAGCATCATATTTCCGGTGAACTGTTTTCACGCCTACTTCATATATACCGAACATAGCGGTTTTCTGGGAAATATACTTTTTGATTTGAATATCAGCAATCCCTAAGTCTAATTTCTTGATAAATTCAATAATATCATGTCTGTGGCGATCGTTCTCAAAAGACTCTAAAGTTTCCTCGCGGTATTGTGTATCTTGCAAGCCTGATATCAATTGCAAAGTTTTACTGAACCACAGCAATATTTTGCCAGAAATTTTACCATTAAATTGTGCGACTACAGAAAGAAATAAAGCATTAATTCGGGTTTTATCGCTAATGCCTTGTCCCTCTGGGAAATCATCTAATATATAATTATCAAAATCCCGTTCAAAAATCATTTTTTCTTCACTGTCATCGGCTTGAAATAGCCACTCAGAAACAACTTCCCGCGCGTTCACCTCAAAACCGTACCTAAAAGTTTTGTCTTCTAGTAGAAAAACGATTTCAAAGAAAGACGGCTCTTTTTCTGTCTCCGTACTTAGCCTGAATGCTTCAATATCGATCGCGTCTGAAACTTGCGTTTCTTTGGATGAGTTGAGGACAAACCATTTCATAAAGTTAATAGCAGCAACAATGTTGCTCTTACCACTGGCGTTAGCTCCATAAATAGCAGCACTTTTGAGTAAGCTTAACTTATCATTAATTGGGAATACATTATTTTCATCCAGCTCTTTGTCTTCCTCAGTAATTGACGAAGCTACCAGGCTGAGGGTGACAGTTTCTTTAAAAGATTTGTAGTTGCCGACGCTGAATCCAATCAGCATAACTTGCCTCCGATCGCCTAAATTAGTATAACGTGCAAATTTTGCAATTCTTTCTATAATAACACAACCAGCTACCTCAGCTAACACCAAGTGCTAACCATGCGAATTCTCCAAATTATCCCCTCAATTTCCCTCGTCTACGGCGGGCCGAGTCAAATGGTACTCGGACTTTCTGCGGCCCTCGCTTCCCAAGGTATTGATGTCACAATTATCACTACAGATTCTAACGGAGATATCGGTCAACTTCCTTTAGATGTTCCTTTAAATCAACCAATACAACAAAACGGCTATCAGATTATTTATTTCCGCTGTTCTCCGTTTCGTAGATATAAGTTTTCTCTCTCGTTATTGCAGTGGTTGAATGAAAATGCGCGACAATTTGACCTCGCTCACATTCACGCTCTTTTCTCGCCAGTAACTACCCTCGCTGCTACAATTGCTAGATATCACAATTTGCCATATATTATGCGTCCCTGCGGTATGCTTGACCCCGCCGACTTGCAGAAAAAAAAGCGCTTGAAACAGATTTATGCCACGCTTTTAGAACGCCCTAATTTAGCAGGGGCAGCAGCAATTCACTTCACAAGTAAAGAAGAGGCTAAAATCTCAGAAAGATTTGGTTTGGGTAGCACAGGCAAGATGCCTGTGCCACGGGATTTGGACTGCACAGGCAAGATGCCTGTGCCACAGGAGTTGGACTTCACAGGCAAGATGCCAGGGCCACGGGATTTGGACTCCACAGGCAAGATGCCTGTGCCACTGGATTTGGACTCCACAGGCAAGATGCCTGTGCCACGGGATTTGGACTTCACAGGCAAGATGCCTGTGCCACTGGATTTGGTGATTCCATTGGGGGTGACAGCAGGTTTGTTTCCTAAGAGATTGCGGGAATCTGAAGTGCCAATCATCTTATTTATGTCGCGAATTGAACCGAAAAAAGGGCTGGATTTGTTAATTCCAGCATTAGAAAGTATTTTGGCATCGGGCATGGAGTTTCACTTTATTTTAGCTGGTTCAAATCCCCAAGATGCTGATTATGAAACACAAATTAAAGTACAAATTCAGAATTCACGCTTAGCAAAATACACAACAATAACTGGCTTTGTGAGCGGTGATTTAAAAGTTGAACTATTGACAAAAGCCGACTTATTTGTATTGCCTTCTTATTACGAAAACTTTGGCATTGCTGTAGCAGAAGCGATGGCCGCCGGTGTACCTGTCGCGATTTCCGATCGCATACATATTGCGGAAGACATACAGCAAGCAGAAGCTGGTTGGGTGGGGCCTTTGGAAGTAGGGGCGATCGCCAATTCAATCAAATCAGCACTTCTCAATCCACAGGAATGCCAACGCCGGGGATTGAACGGCCAAGAGTATGCCAAAAAGCATTATAACTGGGAGGCGATCGCCCAACAAACCATCGATGCTTACCAGCAGATTTTGTCATCTATAGCAGAAGGAAGAAGCAAGAAGGAAAAAGCAAGAAGGAAGAAGCAATAAAATCCATCATTTCAGCCATTAACAACGTCCTAACCGTCTTGGCGGTTCCTATATTGACTAATGCAACAGCCATTTACCTTTTACTTCTTCTCCTGCTGCGAGTTCTTGTGCTGCTGCTATCAGAATATGCAGGCAATATTTTTTCAACGCTGCTATTGCTTTTAACATCAGTAGACTCAGAGTTTGAGGTAGCAGTCGGGGATTTTCTTCTAATTATAATCGGAACATTAACAGAGCGACCGCAGGGTCTGCCGAAGGAGTCTATGTTCCTTCGATAATCGCATATTGCAGACTCTGCACTCGGTTCTTGACAATCATTAATAAAGCTTTGCGCTAATTTGTAATTATTTCCGTCTCCCTGCTTTAAGAAAAGTTCTCCCGCTTGTTGAAAATCTGATACGGCTGGCGATTTTGTTCCCAACATACAGCGAATAGCACCTCGTTCCAAATAAGCCAAAGCATAATTAGGATTAACGCGAATAGCTTGTTCGTAATCCCCGAGCGCCTGTTGCTTGTTTCCCAATTCATAGTATGCTTGAGCGCGACCGAAATAAGCTTCTGCCAAGTTAGGATTAAATTGCAGCGCTCGCTCGTAATTGTAAATTGCCTGCTGCTTGTTTCCCTGTTTTGACGTAGCAATCCCCAATCCGAGGTAAGCTTGAGGTATGTTGGGATTCAGCGTTAAAGCTTGAGTAAAATTTGCGATCGCCCCCGGAACATCTCCCTTTTGAACTTTCAAAGAACCTTGGTTGCTAAAATTTGCAGCTTTTTGAGAGATCGCAACTCTTTGACTGATCACAGCGTGATTGGCTCGGTAATTAGATAACTTATTTTGAGCTAGATTATAAACAGGTGTACGTGAATCTATCGCTTCTAAAAGTGCGATCGCCTGTTGCCATTTACTTTGCGACTGCTGCCAAACTTCGATCGGATGAGGCGGTTTTTGCACAACCACAGCAGCTTCCATCGCCAATTTTTGAGCCGTTGCTAGACTTTCTGCCGCCTGTAAGTTTTGCTGTACAGGAACCAAACTCGGGCGCAGTTTAAGCAAATCAGCTCTAGCTTGTTGATATCCAAAGCCGGGAAAGTTAGGAATTTTATCTAAATTCGCGATCGTTTCTTTAAGTCGTTTATCGAAACTTCTGAGCAGATTTACATCGGTGGCTTTCCCTGCATTCTGCGTTTCCACTGCCAGTATTTTCGCTTGCTTCAGCGTTTCATTTCCCGATCGCATAAACGCGATCGTCCCTACACTTGTTCCCAACACCAAAACCCCTAAACCTGCTAATAAAGCTGCGGGTATTTTGCGACTTCGCGAATTATTATTAACTTGATTGTTAATTCGTGATGGCTGTACCCTTCGAGTCTGACGAGAGTGTTCCGCTTCCGGTTCTGAATCCACCTCCAAATCCCAAGCCGGCAACTGCAAATCATCTGCTGCTGTTCCCGCTGTCAACTCGCTACTCATGGGAGAAATATTATTGCTATTTCCGCTGTAATACTTGTCCACCAAACTCTGCAATCCTGCCTGATATCCTTCTCCTACCGCCTGAAATCTCCACTGTCCATTCTTTTTATACAAACGACCAAACTCTACAGCACTCTCTCGCGAAAAATTCTCTTTTAATTCATACCGAACCAGTTCGCTTCCCGTATCCAAATTGGTAATTTTGATAAAAGCATTTTTGATCTCGCTAAAATTGGCTTTAATTTTATCTGCTTCATGAATAGTGACCGCAAAAGTTATTTCCTCAATTTCAGGATTAATTTTCTCTAAAATAATGCCGTAAATAGTCTTCTTTTCTTGACCTCGGTTATTTTTGTCAGGAATCGATTGCAGCACCGAACCGTCACAGGATTGCAGATTATTGTAAAAGATAAAATATTTATCGTTAGGTATTTTGCCGTCAGCACCTAGCATAAAAGCAGAGACATCAATCTCGTAGCTTTGTCCTGCCTCTGTCACCTGCCAACCGAGGGCGATCGCCATTTTTTTTAAACCGGGCGCTTCTTTAGAGATATTAAATCTCTCACCCTTACTTAATTGCATTGCCATCTGCTTATTTGTTTAAGATAAAAATTTATACTACTCATCTTAAGGTTAAGTGGCATAAGAAGTTCTTTAATTAATGAAATTTAACAGAGTTTCTCTAATCGCAGGCTTGATTAAAAATATCTGGTGTCTGTATCTGAATTTATTGAGATTTACTTAGAGAGAATTACCTAAGTGAAAACCGGGCTTTCTTCCCAAGCGGTTTCTACAATTGAACTTAATTTGACATTGGTTTGGAGCATTTTCAAAACAAGGTAGCAAGTTAACAAAGTTACCAAATGCTCCAGACGAGACTGTTCCGCTTCCGGTTCTGGCTTCACCTCCAACTCCCCAGCCGGGAACTGCAAATCATCTGCTGCTGTGACCGCTGCCAACTCGTGATTAATTGGAGCAATATTATTACTACTTTAGCTGCAATACTTGTCAACAAAACTCTGCAATCCTGCCTGATATCCTGCTCCTACCGCCTGAAATCTCCACTCTCCATTCTTTCTATACAAACGACCAAATTCTACAGCAGTCTCTCGCGAAAAATTCTCTTTTAATTCATACCGAACCAGTTCGCTTCCCGTATCCAAATTGATAATTTTGATAAAAGCATTTTTGATATTGCTAAAATTTGCCTGGATTTTCTCTGCTTCGTGAATAGTGACAACAAAAGTTATTTCCTCAATTTCAGGATTAACTCTTTCTAAGATAACGCCGTAAATAGTCTTATTCTCTTGACTTCGGTTGTTTTTCTCAGGAATCGATTGCAGTACCGAACTGTCAAAGGATTGCAGATTATTGTAAAAGATAAAATATTTATCGTTAGGTATTTTGCCGTCAGCACCTAGCATAAAGGCAGAGACATCTATCTCGTAGCTTTGTCCTGCCTCTGTCACCTGCCAACCGAGGGCGATCGCCATTTTTTTTAAACCGGGCGCTTCTTTAGAAATATTAAATCTCTCACCCTTACTTAATTGCATTGCCATCTGCTTATTTGTTAAACATCAAACTTTATAGCGTTAATGTTAATATTAAGTGGCACAATAACTTTTCTTCTTTAAGAAAACTTAATATTTTGTCTCTAATAGCGGGCCGGATTAAAAATATGTGCTACCGCTCTCCGAATTTAGTGAGATTTACTCAGAGAGAATTACCTAAGCAAAAACCGGGTTTTATACAAAACCCGGTTTCGGCAATTGAACTTAATTTGACTCTAATTTTGAGCATTTTCAGAACTAGGTGGCAGCGTCACAAAATTACCAAAAGCTCCAACCGTTTGATAGCTTTTTTTGCCCAGTTCAGTTGTATAAATGCTGACAACGCCTAAATTCTGACGCTGCGTTGTATTGTCGAGCAAGCTTTCGATCGTGCCCCGCTGCGAAGTCAGTAAATTCTTGCAACTGCCGATCAAAGTATCTGTAATGCCGCCCAAAGCTTTCGGCACGCGAGAATCTTTGCACACAGTGCTTTCCAACTCGTTTTGGAGTACGCTGGAAGCATAAGTTAGGTATTGATCTCTCCCAGGATTTGTAAATGCCATGCCGGCAGCCAGAAGAGTCATGGCGATCGCCACTTTTCCCACATTGCCGAAAAAATTAGAAGTTGGCTTGTTAGTATTCATTGCGTTATCAATATTCATTTTTTTTAGCCCCGTTGATTTATAAGCTTCTCTTGATTTAAACTACACCTCCTCAGAAACAGATTTCCGAAAGGAGGGGACAGTTTTTAGATTGGAGGCCCGTTGCGAGTAAGTCTCTCACTGGTTTACCTTCCTTTTACGTTTCCCCCTCCCTCAAATCCGGTAAATCTTCAACAAAACATTTAGCTGGTTCCCAGGCACAGCCTGGGGACGAGGAATTTAAACTTAGTTTCGCTTTGATTTTTGCCGATCGATCTCCCGCTGCAACTCTTCAATCTGACGACGCAAAGCCTCCGTCTCACTGTTAGGCGCTTGGGACTTGACATCAACCGCACCCTCAGCTACAGCCCGCTTGTAGTTCCCCAGCTTAATTTGGCGGTATTCCTCGGAACTTGCCCAGTCTCGCAAATACCTCAGCCGTTCCACCGGGAAAGGGTGACTCAGCATCACGCCTTGGCCGCCGTTGTAAAGTAAAAACTTATACACTTGGTTGAGATTGTCTCGATCGAGCTCTTGATAGTTGTCAGACTGGCGGATAAATTCTTGCAAACTGCATTGGTCAGCATATTTACTGCTAACTCCGGCAAGTTTCATCATCGTCTTCATCACACTGTTTAAGTCATCCGTTACCAACAAAGCCGCCCGGTCTGCCGATAATTCCGCCTTGCGACGCCACTCGTAAAAAGCGTAAATTAAACCGCTACCGACCATATTTCCCAGCCCGAAAGTCATCTCGCCAATTGTCGAGGCAACGCTCATCGCCCACGTGGCCATTTGATTTAAAGTTGGATGACCGCATTTAATGTGTCCCAACTCGTGAGCCAATACTACCCGAATTTCTGGCTCTTCCAATAAGTCTAAAAGACCAGTGTTTAATACTACATAAGGCTGGTTTTTTCCCAGGGCATAGCTGTTAACTGAGGGATTCTGAGAAACAAACAAACCCGGTTCGGGAAAAACATCTAAATCCTGCAAGCACTCCCGAAATATATGATAAATGCTGGCATATTGGCGAGGCCCGACTTGAATGCTATTTCCCATTAGGTAAACGAATTGCGGTCGTTCGTAGACAAATTCTACAAATTTGCTGGCAATTAAGTCAAATCCAGGCACGCTGCGTAACGCTTCCTCAGCTTGGCGATCGAGGGGATGCTGAAATGCTTCGCTAGAAATTCCAGTATAAGTAGGCATAGTGGTTGCAAAAGTTACATTTAAGATATCAGTAATGCCGATCGCTGCTGGTGCTAGCTGGCGCCTGACTTATCAATATTATCGCGACAAATATTGAACTGTTGTGGAACAGGCCGGAAGCTTGTTCAAATTAGCGTTAAAATTGTGGTTCTGGTACAGGCGCGATCGACAAACATCTTTCACAGTGCCTGTGTATCGCCTCACCCAAAAATTGGAACGTGCAAAAATGGCTATCCTGCAACTCGAAAACGGTACAACCTACACTCAACAAAGCGACATTACCCGAGAACTCGCTTCCTTAAACATTCAACTCAACCGCTGGCCCGTGGGTGACAGCGCTGAAATTCAAAATTTGTTAGCTAAAGATGCTCTTGACGACAATCAAAAAGAGCAAGTGCTGCAAGGCCTCGACGGCTACTTTCAACAACTCAAGGAAACGGCAGGCTATCAATCGCGAGACTTAATTGTACTGCACCCAGACATTCCCAACCTCGACACCTTGCTGTCCAAATTCAACAAGTGCCACATCCACGCCGATGATGAAGTCCGCTATATCGTAGCAGGCGAGGGCATTTTCGGCTTCGTGCGGCCCGACGGTAGCCAAGTCGAACTCACTGTGCAGCCGGAAGAATTTATCAACGTGCCGGCGAATACAGAACACTGGTTTTATTTGACAGCAGCCCGGAAAATTAAAGCGGTGCGCTATTTTACCACGCAAGAAGGCTGGACGCCGGAGTATACCGATACGGAAATTCGATCGGGCTTAGCCATCGTTTAAATATGCCAGCTAAAGATAAGTTTCATGAACTCGTCAAGACTGCCCTCCAAAATCAGGATTGGACAATTACTCATGATCCTTATCATAAGCTGTTCGACATCTAAACTGCATTAACTAAGTTACCTTTGTTTTTGATATTTCGGTTCCATTTCATAATTAATTCTCCTTCATTTAAAAGTTTATGTAACAGTGATTCTAGTTTTTCAAGGGATTCAAATAATCTATTAGCAACATATTCCTTGGCGGAATGCCATACTAATTCAACTAGGTTATAGTCAGGGCTATACTTGGGCAAAAACTCTATGATTAGATTCGGCATCTCTGACGCTATTTTCTGCAAAGTCTCTGCTTTTTTATGAAAACTAGC
>NZ_JAUBOZ010000139.1:0-15685 GCF_036700475.1 Microcoleus sp. T2B6
CCTACGGAAAATCAGGCTTTTGTAGTTTCGGGGCAACCACGGGGGGATTGCCCCTACGGAAAATCAGGCTTTTGTAGTTTCGGGGCAACCACGGGGGGATTGCCCCTACGGAAAATCAGGCTTTTGTAGGGGCGGTGCCCCCGTGCCCGCCCTCACCCACAGATGATGTCATGGGCATTTCAGGCATGGGGGCAACCACGGGGGGTTTGCCCCTACAAGAGAATGAAACCGCCCTGCCACATTAGGGCATTCTCACTTTCTGATATCCAATGAAAGCCAATTTACTGCTGATTGCAAGCTTATAGACGGCAATAGCAGCATTTAGAAAACCAGTTTTTGAGATGTTTCGGATTAATTAAATAAGCGTGCGAAGTGCGACCAGGATTTGGTATCAGATGAAAGCAACTTGAGTTAAATGATGACATAATCTTCGCCCAAAACAACTTGATTGACCTGTGGTTCCGGGTCTATTGGGTCGCTGTAATGAGTCTCAATGTGTTGGATGAAACTTTCCCGATAAGCTTTGAGATGCGAGTTAAGTGCTTCGATATCCTGTTCTCCTGTCGCGTAACCCCTCTCTTTTCGGAAGTGACCGGATTCCTTAACAAAAGCCATGTCAACTTGCCACAAAGCTGAATCAATCGGGCGATATGACAAATCAACAATATCGTAAGCTGCGAATCCTTGGGACTTCATAAAACTCATTACATCATACATCTGACCGAATAAAGTAACTTCTACAATTACATATTCAGTCTGCTGCAAAATCTCAGTTGCTCCTGCTAAAACATCTAATTCCTGTCCGTCTACATCAACTTTAATTAAATACGGGCCTGGCAAGTTTCTTTCCCTGCATATTCCATCCAGGGTAATTGCTGGTATGTTCCTCAAATAAGGATTGCTGCTGTCAGTAACGCGATTTTCAGCAAGTGAAGAATGCACCATACCGGGACTGACGTTGAGGGTGAAAACTCCCGATTCTTTGGTCGCTGCAGCAATAATGTATTCTGCACTTTTGAGCTTGTGGCAAATTTTGGCGAGGTAAGGTTCATTTTCGGCGATGGGTTCAATTAGCAAATGTCGCGAATTGGGGAAAGTTTCGTAAAGGTTAAAAGTTCCCAAGGCGGCACCGACATCAATCACAGTTCTTGGTTGAAAACCTAACTTTTTAGCCAGCAACAAGCTGCCTGACATCGAGTTTCTGAGAGTTCCTGTTTGTTGGTTCACAATTTTATCCTGATTTCAATGTGGATATAATTAATATTATGTCTGCCAGCAGAGTTATTATATGTCCGAATAAAAAAAACGAAGCAATCGCCGAGGTTTGCGATTGCTTCCCTTCGGATCGCAATGACAGAAATAGGTTTCAACTGAGATATTGCACCATTCTCAATCAGTTTTTTTAGGAACAGGCTTTCCGGCCTGTTCCACAAAGAGTGAATTTTCTGGTGAAACAGGGATCTTGCCTGTTAAGCGAGAATGGTGCAAGATGTGAGTGTCAATGCAACCTGCTACTATTTCGCGGATTTCTGCGCCTTGTTTTCCGGTTCGACAGATTGCAAAGCTTCGTCGAGAATTGCCCGCGCTTCTTCGGCTTTACTTCTAGCTTCTCGATAGCGGACGTTAGCTTGAGCAAAGTTTTTGAGAACCTTGAAACCATCTTTCAAACGACTAATTTCCTCGGCAGTCACAGCCTCATCTGTAAACAAAATGTCGATCGCCGCCCGGATTTTGAGTGCTTCTTCGCGGGATTCCATCACTTTCAATTTGAGACTTGCCAAATTGCTCAAAATCTGCACTGCTTCAGTAATCGCGTCCTCGCCTTCAGACGCAGCATCTTCGATATCCTTAACTTCAACAAACTGCTTGGGCCCAAATCCCTCCACGAGTTCCGTAGGCAGCTTGCCCTCATCCATGAGCTCCATCAGCCGATCCATCGCTTCTTCGCGGGCTTTGGCTGAATCTTTCCCTTTGACAGTTAAAATAATTTCGGGGCTTTGAGGAAGTGTATAGCGAACCATATTTTGACAGCCTGTGCGCGAAAACAATTGAATGATATTTTATCTTTATTCGATCGCCAGTTGCAGCTATCAATCCGCTCCATTACCAACCGCTTGCCAAAACTTGACACATATACACTCAAAAGGAACCCTCGACAATGAAAGATAAATTTCTTAACTTGCTCAACTTGTTTTTAGTAGCTGATGTGTTTTTCGTCTTTGCCATTTTTGGGTGGTTTGTGATCGCAGTAGCAGGTCGATCGACTGGCGTGAATCTCGGTTTTGATTTGTGGTACAGTCTCTGGCAGCCCGTATTTAATCCCGCCCTCGGAATTCTTATGGGCGGTGCTATTCTCAGCGGTATAATTAACCAAGTTTCTAAACGCCTCAATCCCAAGTAAAATTGATGTTTTGTTGGAGACGGTGATTGGCGATGCTACGCAAGTTGGCGATCGAACTTGTGGAATGCTTCAGAGATGAGGCACTCAATTAGGTCGATGAAGCTTGAAAATACATAAGTAGTCAAAAACGAGTGAAACGCTCCCCAAAGGAGCGATATCTTATGAAAGCAATCACAAAAGTTATGATAGCTTTACATTCTGTTACAGAGTAAAGTTTATTTTTGCCTACCTATTTACGTCTAAAATCAGGATTGGACGATCGGGATCTAAAAATATCAACTCATATTCAGAGTAACAAAAGTCGGGCAATTATGGGAGAACAAAAATGTATCGGTATCCTCACCAGCGGGGGTGACTGTGCAGGCTTAAACGCAGTTATTAGAGCCGTTGTCTACCGCGCAACGGGAACTTACAATTGGAAAGTGATGGGGATTCGTCAAGCCACCAACGGATTGATGAGTCGTCCCCCTGAAGCAATTCCATTGGATATTGAGAAAGTAGACTCGTGGCTCACCATTGGTGGTACGATGCTAGGCACGACAAATAAGGGCGACCCTTTTGCTTTCCCGATGCCGGATGGGACTCTACGCGATCGGGCTGAGGACATTATCGAAGGCTATCATCAACTAGGTCTGGATGCCTTAATTGGCATTGGTGGCGATGGCAGTCTCGCCATTCTCAGGAAGATTGCTCAACAAGGTAATTTGAATTTAGTTGCTATTCCTAAAACTATTGATAATGATGTCGGAATTACCGAGCGTTCCATCGGTTTTGATACTGCTGTCAATATTGCCACTGAAGCACTCGACCGCTTGCATTTTACTGCGGCCAGTCACAGCCGCGTTATGATTGTTGAAGTCATGGGACGCGACGCCGGACATATTGCAATTAGTGCCGGAATTTCAGGGGGAGCTGATATAATTCTGATTCCCGAAATCCCTTACACAATTTCCAAAATCTGTGCCCAAATCCAAGAACGCCAAGACCGGGGAAAAAACTACTGTTTAATTATAGTAGCGGAGGCAGTTCGCACTGAAGAAGGCGAATTAGTAATGCACACAAATCGTTTAGGTCAAAGTCGATTAGGCGGAATTGGTCAGTATTTAGCTGATACAATTTCTGACTGCAGCGGTGCAGAAACTCGCGTCACCGTTTTGGGACACATTCAACGCGGAGGAACTCCTTCATCGCTAGAAAGATTAATTGCTTCTGCTTTTGGCATCGCAGCAGTTGATTTAATTGCCGAAGAGAAATACGACTGCATGGTATCTTGGCAAAAGCGGGAAGTTGTGAGCGTTCCTCTGGAAGATGCGATCGCCAAATACAGACCTGTAGACTTCGATGGTACTCTGGTTAAAACTGCCCGCGGTTTAGGGATTTGTCTGGGAGACTAAACAATTACCCGTCCGATTTCTCAAAGGTTTAGTCGGGGACGCACTCAGAACCACGAAACTGGGTTAACCGAGACTGAGGGTTTTAAGCCAGTGTATTGTGGTTAAAAAACCAAGGTGCTCACCGATCGTGCTTCCACGACTAATATTAACCTGGAAGTAGTGGCGTTTCAACTATGATTAGTGTAACTTGCAATCAGTTCCGATCGAGTATCGACCCAGAGCGCGATCGCACTCGGAACTACAAAATACCGCAACAAGTGGAAAGGTGAGAAATTGGCACCATTTACTGCACAAATTAGAGTGCGCCATTACGAAATGGACGCCCTCGGTCACGTAAATAATGCTGTCTACCAGCATTATTTAGAACACGCTGCGATCGAACATTTAGAACACTTGGGATTTACACTCGATCGCTACCGGGAATTGGGCGGCGTCTTTGTCATGCGGCGGATAGAGATTGACTATTTGCGATCGGCAGCCTCGGGCGATCGATTGGAGATATCCACTTGGATCGAACAAATGCGCGGCCCGCGCGCTGTCCGCCGCTACGAAATTCGCTTGGCTGGAAGTGACGAAATATTGTTAAAAGCAGAGGCGCTTTGGGTTTGGGTTGAAGTGACCACCATGCGCCCGCGAGCAATTCCCAAACAAATAATTGATATTTTTGAATCACAATCTCAAGCATTACCAACATAAAGCCAAAATCAACTATTATATTTGCAAAATCCTGTAAAAATCTATTGGTTTGTAGTGACGGCTTCAGCCCTTCATTCCCCCTTTGTAGAAGTGCAAAAAGTTGATTGTCGCCGGGGCCGCAAATCCCGATCGCAAAAAGTCGGATCGCCCGCCTGCCAGTTTGGATGCCGCAGAGGTACGATGGAATATAGGGAGGGAGGCCAAGCCGGCGAAGGTTAAGCTTGGTGACAATACCCACAGGAAGGAAAAAATGACACTTAACTTGCGGCGACCGATTTTGATAGGCGGAATAGGACTTTCAGCAGCGCTGTGGCTGCTGGAAACTCTACAGCATTCGGGTTCAGAAATGGGCGAAACGGCACTCATCGGCTTGGCGGCTGCCGGTGCGGGGTATTGGTGGTGGAAGCAACAATCCCCCAAACTCGAACTCGCACTCCCGCAACCCCTGGCCAACCGGGAAGCAGCCGAAAAAGCGATCGCGACTTCAGAAACAGCAATTAAATTGCTCGCTTCAGAAGCTCCAAACTCTGCTGATCCTGCTAATCTAACAGCACAGCTCGATCGGCTCAGAAGCGAATTAGATAGACAAGATTTACGGATTACCGTAACTGGCGGCAAAGCTGTCGGCAAAACTGCCTTAATTCAAGTTTTAAATTCTAATTGGGTCTCTCAACACTCGCAAAAGCTTAGTTTACAAGAAACAGCAGCGCTGTTTGCTAATACAAATGCCGATGCCAAAATCAACGGTGATTTAGTGCTGTTTGTGACAGCGGGCGACATCACAGATTCGGAATTTCAAACATTATCTCAGCTAGCGTCTGCAGGTCAGCGCGTGCTGCTAGTCTGGAACAAACAAGACCAATATTTGCCAGAACAGCAGTCGCAGGTTTTGCACTCTTTGCAGCAGAAAATGCAAGGAATATTGGGGACAGAAGAGATAATTGCGATCGCAGCTTCTCCCAATTCTATTAAAGTGCGGCAGCACCAAGCGGACGGCACAGTTCAAGAACGCATCGAAAATCAAGTCTCTCAACTCGACGGGCTGACCGAAAGATTGACTAAAATCTTAACTGAAGAACGGCAACAGTTGGTCTGGGCGAGTGCAGTGCGCGAGGCTGCAAGTATCAAGTTAGAGGCGAAAACCTTATTAAATGCAGTCAGGCGCGATCGGGCACTTCCCATTATCGAACAATATCAGTACATCGCCGCCGCCGCCGTCTTTACTAACCCGGTTCCAGCTTTAGACTTGCTAGCAACAACCGCCATCAGTACCCAACTTGTAATCGACCTCGGCGCTATCTACCAGCAAAAGTTTTCCTTAGACCAAGCTAAGACAGTAGCGGCAACTTTGGCAAGTCAAATGTTTAAATTAGGGTTGGTAGAAATGTCTACCCAAACTATTACTGGACTGCTGAAAAGCAATGCCGTCACCTACGTAGCAGGAGGCGCGGTGCAGGGAATTAGTGCAGCATATTTTACCAGAATAGCTGGACTGAGTTTAATTGAATATTTCCAAAGTCGAGAAGGGGAAAATGCTGGAATAGGCATTTTAAATATCGACCATTTGACTAAAACTTTGCAAGCCGTATTTACGCAAAATCAGCAAGTTTCTTTCTTGCAATCTTTCGTCAACCAAGTGGCGAGTCGCCTTTCCTCTCAGGTATCTGGACCCGAAACCCTTAAGTCGGCGGTCAATTAAGTAAAATAAAGGAACAGGCTTTCCGGCCTGTTCCACAAGACAGTTTTTTGTTGTGGAACGGGCATCTTGCCCGTTCCCCGGCAGAGCAGGGGAACCAGTTAATATTTTCCTTCTTCCTTCTATTATACAATCAAAGACAGTTTGCACGATGATACAAACTCAACCAAAAATACTAACCTTTGAAGAATTTATAGAATCCAAAGCTGAGAACAGATGCTACGAACTTCACGATGGGGTAATGGTTGAAATGCAGCCAACAGGAGAACACGAAGATATCACAGCATACCTTGTTCAAGAATTTACGCTGCTCTACACCGAACTGCAACTTCCATACCGCATTCCCTCGAAAGCGCTAGTTAAGCCACCAGCTAAAGATACAGGATATATCCCTGATGTTTTGTTATTAAACCGTCAGGCTTTAGCATCTGAACCCTTATGGTTGAAGTCAGCAACAATCACCCAAGGAACATCTATCCCGCTACTTGTTGAAGTTGTCAGTACCAACTGGCGCGACGATTATCTAAAAAAGTTGGCAGATTACGAAATGATGGGAATTCTCGAATATTGGATTGCGGATTATGCTGGATTCGGCGGTATACGTCATATTGGCGACCCCAAACAACCCACGCTTTCGGTTTGTCAGCTTGTGGACGGAGAGTATAGGATTACACAGTTCAGAGGGAGCGATCGCATTATTTCGTCTACATTTCCTAACATGGAGTTGAACGTCGATCAAATTTTCCGAGGCGGAGCCTAGTGTTAGGGAAAAGAACAGGCTTTCCGGCCTGTTCCACAAAAATTTTTTGTGATTGTGGAATGGGCAAGATGCCCGTTCAATATTTTTTGGAAAATTAGTAACTAAAAAGCTAGATTTTTTTTTTAAATTGTATTAAAATAAGAAATAGGATTTATAATTCGACGATCAATTATACCTGCTTAAACAAGCCGATCGCCAATGGCTGACAATTCCCTTCAAGAAAATCGCTTATCTCTTGCCCGTGCCAGTTTGCGCGAATCCCTGGCGCGCTACTCTCACCTGCGCCAAGGCAAAAAAAACTCGAATAATACAGAATTAGAAGCGGCGCTGCAATATCAGTTAGATATTTTAACTTCCACCTCAGAAAAACTAGACCACAACATAATCCGCATTGCTACTTTCGGCTTAGTCAGCCGTGGCAAGTCAGCCGTATTAAACGCGCTTTTAGGTCATAAAATTCTGCAAACAGGCCCTCTCAACGGCGTGACTCAGTGGCCGCGTTCCGTGCGCTGGAGTGTGCCTTTATCCTTCCTTGACAGCGAGGAACCCCCCCAACCCCCCCTTGCCAAGGGGGGGCTTATGGAACCCCCCCTTGCCAAGGGGGGGAAAGGAGGGGTGCAAGTAGAATTAATCGATACTCCCGGACTTGATGAAGTTGGCGGCGAAGTGCGCGGCGAAATGGCGAAACAAGTAACTCGCCAAGCTGACTTAATTCTGTTTGTCGTTGCAGGCGATATTACCCGAACTGAATATCAAGCACTGTGCGAATTGCAAACAGCTCAAAAACCGGTGATTTTAGTTTTTAATAAAATTGACCTGTATCCAGAATTAGACAGAAAAGCTATTTACCAAAGTTTGCAAGCGCTGGGAAATTCTGAAGAGTTAGCAGCCGCTGCGGTAATAGAGGAAACAGATAGCGAAAATTTGTCCGATCGCCCAAACAACTCCTCCGATAAATCTACTGTAAAATCACCGCCTAAAACTTCCAAATCTTTAGAAATAGTCATGGTAGCCGCCGAACCAGCGCCGGTGCAAGTGCGGGTGGAATGGTCCGACGGAAGAGTCACTTACGAATGGGAGTCGCCGCCCGCGCAGATAGACGAACTCAAACATAAAATTTTGACAATTCTTAACAGAGAAGGTCGATCGCTCCTCGCTCTAAATGCTTTAGTTGAAGCTAGAGATGCCGAAGCAAACATTGCCCGTCACGTTCTCAAATTGCGGCAAACAGAAGCCGAAGATTTAATCTGGCAATTTGCAAAATATAAAGCTTTGGCTGTCGGTTTAAATCCCGTGGCTTTCTTGGATGTAATGGGAGCAAGTGTCGCAGATTTAGCGTTAATTCGCTCTTTATCGAGACTTTACGGCTTACCTATGACTGGTTACGAAGCCGGGAAACTTTGGCAGACTATTTTCTCCAGCGCTGGCGGCGTACTTTTGGGAGAATTGGGTAGCAGTTTCCTCTTGGGATTTGGCAAAACTGCGGCCGCTGCGGCCCCGCACATCGGCTTTTCTACTTTTGCCGGAGTTGCTGTCACTCAAGCTAGTTTAGCAGCTTACGGAACCTACGCTGTCGGTCGCGCCGCCCAAGTTTATTTAGAAAAAGGCTGCACCTGGGGCCCCCTTGGACAAGATACGGTAATTCAAGACATTCTCGCCACCATCGAGCGTAATACAATTATCGATCGCCTGCAGCAAGAGTTTAAAATTGGCAATTAAAAATTGCCCTAGTAGTTGAGTAGGGTGCGTCACCAGATGGTTATTTGTGAATAATCGAAGAGCTAGCATCTGACTCACCCTAATGCTTTTCTTCTTACACAATGGTCAAAAAAGTATGCAACTGTAGGTAAACTCCCAACCACCATACTCATCAGTAATTCCCAATTCTCTAATCGAAAATCGAAAATCCAAAATCGAAAATCGTATTACCGTCTGGCAATTCTAACACCTTCCCTAAAATGCGCGATCGTCGCAATTACCGCTATAGAAAAGTAAAATATTCTAATCAGCCAAAAACAAACCCGCATTGACCAAGAAACAATAGTCGGAGCAATACCTGTGAACTGTACAAATCTGGAATTAACTTTTTTTTCAAAGCTGTCAAGGTCTTTCATCTCTGATTGTTTCGTCGGAATAACCGGAAACTGACCACTATATACGTAATAACCGATAAAACCAGGCAGTCCTACCTTTCTGTTCAAAAATGAGTTAGTTAATGTGGCAGTTTCCGGAGGCGATAATTTATCGGATTCTCCTACTTTTTCCAGCCAAGAATTATATCTGATGGCTGGCGTAATCATGAAAACTAAGGGAACTATAACTATCAACAAAGCCGCACTAATTTTGCGACCGTATTGAGGGTGTAGAAGCCTTGTCGCCACACCCACTCCCATACCGATAAATGCAAATACCAATATATTTAACAGTTCAATAATTTCGATACCCCTCAACAAATCCCCGATAATCAGAATTGTATATAATAATTTGTCTGCCAGTAGCAGAGCTGCCCACTTGATGAGCATTGAAACGCCTACAATACTAGCTACAATTGCTACATATCCGATGGCACCTAGAACGTAGAGTAAAATCGAGCCGGCTTGTTTGAATGATTGCATGGAATTATTCACTCTTGTGAAAGTTTAGGAGTCTGATTGACAAAAAAATTGAAATTTTAGATCAATCTGGAGTTCCTAATTTGACTTTTAAAATAGATTAGCTTGACATCTTGAAATCAATCTACAATCTACAATCTACAATCGATCGACAAGTTCCCGCGCCGCCGCTTTGGTAACTTGTGCGATCCGTTCCTTCACAACATCCTCTTCGTTAGCGCAGCCCTCGAAGAGGATCGCCCTCGGCTCTGGCTCCTGTTCGCGATCGATCCCCAACCATAAAAGATACTCGATATTACCGGCCGGGCCAAGTAAAGGCGACCACGTTAAGCCGCGTTGCTGCCATCCTAAAGCTGTGGCTGCCTTCCACACTTGAAAAATCGCATCAGCTTGAGTTGCTGAGTCTCGCACTACGCCTTTTTTCCCGACTCTCTCCCGCCCTACCTCAAACTGCGGTTTTACCAGCAACACTGCTTCTCGCGGTGGTACCAACAATTCCCACAGCGCGGGTAAAATCTTATCCAGGGAAATAAACGACACATCTACTACCGCCAAATCTGCATAAACCCCTATTGGCAAAGAATCTTGCTCCCCCCCTTGACAAGGGGGGGCTGGGGGGGGTGAATTGCCGTAAAGCTCAGTAGCAGTCATGTACCGCAAATTGGTGCGTTCTTTCAAAATTACTCTCGGATCGTTCCTCAAGCCCCAATCTGCTTGACCGTAGCCAACATCTACGCCGTACACTAGGGCAGCGCCGGCTTGCAGGAGACAGTCGGTAAAACCGCCTGTGGAAATGCCACCGTCGAGACAAATTCTGCCTGCAACGGGAATCGCAAAAACTTCTAAAGCTTTGGCTAATTTGTCGCCGCCTCTGGAAACATAGCGCGATCGCTCTTTGATCTGAATTTTTGCTGCAATGTCAACCTCAGTGCCCGGTTTGTCAACTACCTGTTGGTTGATGGAGACTTTCCCAGTCCGAATCAAGGCCTGAGCTTGCTGTCTGGAACTGCACAAATCTAGGCTGACCAATAAAGTGTCTAGTCGCTGTTTAGCCAAGGTTTTTAATCTGTACGGATAGGGTTAAGAACCATTAATGTCAACAATCGCCTGAAACCCTTGGGAAATCTCGTTTTTACGCTAAGTCTAGATCCCCCTAAATCCCCCTAAAGAAGGGGAGTAGGGGTTGACTTTGAAAAGACTCTTGTCCCCCCCTTCGTAGGGGCGGTGCGACCCCTACTCCCCGTGCCCGCCCGCTCGCTAGGGGGGATCTAGATTTAATAGCCACACAGCAGTCTGTGATGGGGTTTGACGTTAAGTTGACACCAATGGGTTAAGAACAGTACCAGATTAGCACTTACGCACAAGCCCCACTGCTAATTTTTGGCGATTATTTTGGTTTTTCCATTGTCGCGGGGCGATCGCCCCACCTCACATGATGTGACTGAGATCGCTCTGAGTGTGTAGTTTTATCACAGATAAACATCCGTAGAATCACACAATAATTTTTGCGACTAGCGGATGATTTATATGCAGCTAAAAGCGCTACAAATACCATCAGGGCGATCGACCATGAAAACAATTAACTTTCCTATCAGAAATCCTGGCAATTGTCAAGAAAATCCCCTCGCCTTCGTCAGCGGTGACATCATCCACATTCTTTACCCCAACGGCGAAGTAGAAGCAACAACCGTCGCACAAGTCGCTCTGCGCCAAAGCAAAAATCCCCTGGACAAATGCCTCGTCTGGGGATGTGTTGGCGATTTTTAGCACGAGTTTCAAACAACCATGCAATTATAGGGAAGCTCCAAAGCCTTAATTCGTTAGTCATTCCCCCTTATTAAAATTTTTAATCTATAATTTTTAATCTATAATTTTTAATCTTAAATCTTTAATCTCAAATGGCATAACCCATAAAAAAAGATCGCTTGGAGGCTGTGAGGTCAAAAAAAGCGATCGATCCAACTGCTGCTGGGAGCATCTCACCTTTGCAGCCCTCCGCTAGAAATTGGAGTTTTGAGGCAGGAGGCAGGAGGCAGGAGGCAGAAGGAAAGAGGCAGAAGGAAAGAGGCAGAAGGAAGGAGCCAGAAGAAGTATTTTTACAAATATGAGATGCTCCCCTGCTGCTAACTGCAAGCAACAAGCGGAATTTGCTGCTAAAAGAACTAGCAAATTGACGTGAACAAACCTGACGGTCAACTGAGTACAGACTGAGTACAGTTAGACCGCAGGCTTCTTTTTCCTTTTTTTCAAAGGCTTTTTATAGTGAGGTAGTTCCACCTCCACTTGCCAATATAGTATCAGAGTATTTCCAGATTATCAAGGGATATACAGAAATAATTGTCGCTTTGGGTACCTACACCCGACGAGCCTTTCATCCCTGCGGTAATTTATTCGGGGTACTTCGCGCAGCGCTCAGATTAATCCCCTTTAAATATACCGAGGGACTTCCCGGCTGGTAGTTAAATATCTTGTTCGCTCAATTCGCGAATCATGTAATCAAAAGGCTGATCCAAAAAAGGCCCCACAGACAAGCCAGCAGCTTGCACTTGAGCCTTAACCATCTCCTTCATAATGCTAATCCCCATCACCGTCGGGCCAATGGGAACGCTTAGAGAATTGTAAGTTTCTCGCAAACCTTGCAGCACGCGCTCGTCGAGCACGTCGGTACTTCCAGCCACCAGGGCGTAAGTAGCATAGCGCAAGTAGTAGTCCATATCCCGCAGACAAGCCGCGTAGCGACGAGTCGTGTAGGCATTTCCCCCGGGACGGATCAGTTCCGGCTGTTCAGCAAATAGCTGAATACCAGCTTGCTTGACAATTGCCGCAGCATTGCTGTTAATCGCCGCCGCCGCCTGTACCCGTGCCGTGCCCGTTGCAAAATAAGATTTCAACCGATCGATACCATCTCGGTCTAAATACCTACCAGCAACATCATAATTTTCAATCAGGCTCGTCACTGCATCGCGCATAAGTTTCTCTCCCAAAAATCTTTATCAATACTTTGCTATCTGAGACAGACCGCCTATTGTAGACTACTACAAATCGGCGTTTGATTAAGATTTGAGATAGGATTTTCACGAAGGGTAGTCTATCCGCGGCAAACTGTCGTAAAATTGGGCCGTTTGCCTTGTATGTTCAGCCGAAAAATAATCCACAGGGCAAGAATCTCAAACTGCCCGGCCACACTGGGCCACTATTTCAAAATTTTGTAGCCATAGATACAAAATAGTGGATACTGAAGGCCTACGATCGCCCAAACAGTCTGAAATCGGCCGATCGCCAAGACACAACCAATATCAGGAGTAAGTCATGTTCCAGACACCCCAAGAAGCCTTAAACTACATACAAGAAAATAAGATCCAGATAGTTGACCTAAAATTCATCGATATGCCGGGGATCTGGCAGCACCTTTCCCTGTACCACGACCAAATCGACGAAACCGCATTCACCGACGGCGTACCCTTCGACGGTTCCAGCATTAGGGGCTGGAAAGCCATCAACGAATCAGACATGACGATGGTAATCGATCCGACCACCGCTTGGATGGACCCGTTCATGGCAGAACCGACCATCAGCTTCATTTGCAGCATCAAAGAACCTCGCACCGGCGAACCATACAGTCGCTGTCCCCGCACCATTGCCCAAAAAGCCATAGACTACTTGCTTTCCACCGGTCTCGGCGATACAGCATTCTTTGGCCCGGAAGCAGAATTCTTTATTTTTGACGACGTTCGCTTCGACCAAACCCAAAATTCCGGCTACTATTACGTAGATTCGATCGAAGGTCGTTGGAATTCCGGCAAAGAAGAAGCAGGCGGCAACCTCGGCTATAAACCGCGTTACAAAGAAGGTTATTTCCCAGTAGCACCAACCGATACCTCACAAGACATGAGAACGGAAATGCTGCTGACAATGGCAAAATGCGGCGTACCCATCGAAAAGCACCACCACGAAGTCGCCACCGGCGGTCAATGCGAACTCGGTTTCCGCTTTGCAACTTTAGTACAAGCTGCCGACTACTTGCTGACTTACAAATACGTCATCAAAAACGTCGGCAAAAAATACGGCAAAACCATCACCTTCATGCCCAAACCGCTGTTTAACGACAACGGTTCCGGGATGCACGTTCACCAGTCGATTTGGAAAGATGGCCAACCTCTATTTGCAGGCGATCAATATGCTGGTTTCAGTCAAATGGGACTGCATTACATCGGCGGCATTCTCAAGCACGCACCGGCACTTTTGGCAATCACCAACCCCACGACCAATTCCTACAAGCGTTTAGTTCCGGGCTTTGAAGCCCCTGTAAACTTAGCTTACTCTCAAGGGAATCGATCGGCATCAGTGCGGATTCCGTTGTCGGGAACCAACCCTAAAGCCAAGCGGTTAGAATTCCGCTGTCCCGATGCCACATCCAACCCCTATTTAGCATTTGCAGCCATGCTGTGCGCCGGCATAGACGGCATCAAGAATCAAATCGATCCGGGCGAACCTTTGGACGTGGATATCTACGACCTTTCCCCTGAAGAATTGAGCAAGATTCCTTCAACTCCCGGTTCCTTGGAAGGCGCTTTAGAAGCTTTAGAAAAAGACCACAGTTTCTTAACTGAAACTGGCGTATTTACTGAAGACTTCATCCAAACCTGGATTTCCTACAAACTCGACAATGAAGTCAACCCGATGCGGCTGCGTCCTCACCCCTACGAGTTTGCTCTCTACTACGACTGTTAGAAAATTAATAATTGAAAATTATAAGTTAAAAATGGGAGTTATACCATTCTTAACCTGTGATTTTTAATTAATAAGAACGCCGCCCTTAAAAGCGGCGTTTTTTTTTAATTTAGAACTTCTGGATCAACGCCCAGACTCTCCCGTCACCCGACACTATCTGGGCAACGCTGTGAGTAGTAGCGCCCTCTGTAGCTTCTGAGACATCCTCTACAGCCCATTTATTTGCTTTCTCATCAACAATAAACAAATCCTCAGCGGTAGTGCCTTCCTGAACCCGATATATCTTATTCAGAATAAAACGCCGCCGCGCTTCAGCTTTTGGTATGCCAACCACATCATCTGGATCGACAGAGATGGCACTGCCTTCTTTTAATGTACCTTTCGAGTTGCTTAAATTGCGATCGTCCCTTTGAGCAACCTGCACGCCGTGAATCTGCAAACCAGGCTCATTCTCAGAGATATTCCAGACAGCAGCTAGGGCCCCACTTTTTCCCAAACCGAGAACCGCTGCACTAATAGTCAAAATTAGCAAAAACTTGAAATAATTCACTGTATTTATGCTCCTTTGTTTGTGAGATTATGCACTCATTCTAAATTAGCAATTAGCAATTACCAATGACCCAATGATGTCCGATATTTTTGTGATGATCCGCAATCAGAGTAACGTCGCCATGACTTCAGTTGACGGCATTGCGTTTGTCACTTTACTGACTCGGGAGGGACGAGTGCTGGCCGAGGAGACAGTTGATCTGTTTGAGGCCGATGTGAATTTTGATAACCTGAAGCAGGGAAAATATACTGTAGTTGTAAGGCACGAAGGCGTTGAACCTCGATCGGCAACTTGTAGTGTTACAATCACCGATGAAGATAAAGTAATCATGCTGACATTTGTTTACTTGGAGCTAGAACGGGTGCTGCTCCGCATTCAAACTTCAACCGAAGAAAGATTATGACCGTGAAAGTTACTCCGCCAAATTCAATTAAAATGTTTCGCTATCGAGTACATTTCTTGGCCAAAGACCTCTGGAGGGAAAAAAACCCGGTTTGTCGGATGAATCTGGCTTTACAGTTAGCCGATGTGGCGACAACTCTGGCTAGATTAGAAGTAGAAGAGGCGCGAAAATTTCAACAAGAGTCTGCTAGTGTTGAGGCTTCAGACTCGACGGAACGTGAAAAGTTTTGAGTGTATGAGGTTGCTTTGTGCGATCCGCGCAACCCTTGCGTGATAGCATCTCAATGAAAGCAGCCAACCTAGAAATTGGAGTTTTGAGGCAGGAGTTTTGAGGCAGGAGGCAGGAGGAAAGAGGAAGAAGGAAGGGGGAGCATCTCAATGAAAGCAGCAAAGCTCGAAATTGGAATTAGGAGTCAGGAGTCAGGAGCCAGGAGAAAAGAGTC
>NZ_JAUBOZ010000140.1:0-15652 GCF_036700475.1 Microcoleus sp. T2B6
TCCAAAAAGGACGGGCGGGACGCCCATCCCACAATAACAATTAAAATTGTAAGTTATTTAATTCGCGATCCTAAGCACCTTACATTTATAGTCATGGACGCACGGGTGGCGAGAAACCGGGTTTTTAACCAAAATAATTGCTGAAACCCCTCAATTCCGGTTCAAAAACCCGGTTTCTTAGTTGGCGAGTGCTAACTAATTTAGATATTTTTAAGGAGAGGGAAGTTGTGGCTGAAAATTGCTGCTACCTTTATAACCGGATAAAATAGCCAGTTTTTCCAAAGATTGCCTGCCCGTGTAATATTTTCCACGAATTTCCCAAGTGGGATAAGCTTTAATATTGGCAGCTTTGCACAAATCGGGTTGAGCATCTTTGCCTCTGGGATCGCACTCAATGTAAGTAATGGCGGTAAATGCTTCTTTGCCGAAAAGTTCTTGTTGCGTGTGACAGTGAGGACACCAGTAAGCACCGTACATTCTAGCTTTGATGGTCTGCAAATGGGTTGCTAAAGCTATTTGATCCGGCACAGATTCGCTGCGAATAGGTGGCGCTTCTTGTTCGGTAACAGGCTGTGCGAAAGGGGGAGGAGGAGGGAGGGTTTGTGCTAATTTTTGAGTGGGTTTGTTGCTGAAACTGAACTGTGCAATTCTTCCGTCTGCTTTGGTAGTGACGAAAATCCCCAAAGTCAGAAAAATGCCGATCGCACAAAAGTTGAATTTGCTTACTCTCATCTTGGATTTCATCTTGAATTTACTAGGATTTCGCGAGCTTGATTCATAGCCTCTACAGCATTGTTTACCACAAAGATGTTAAATTGTGCTAAACCTTTAAAAAAAAGTTTACTTTCGGCGCTGTGATTTAACAAAATAACTTGTTTGTTAGCTTTGAGGGCGAGGGTAATTTCCGAAGCAGTGCCCGTGCCCATACCGCAGGCAATTATTACATCTGAAGAAAGAACGTTAATGTTATTTCTGGCGTTTCCCATATCGGTGACAATGGCAATATCTACAGCTTCAGAAATGCCGCGAGTGTCATTTCCTGGAAGGATGCCCACTGTTAAACCGTTAGCTGATTTTGCTCCTTTGTTGGCGGCATCCATGACGCCAACATTTCTACCGCCAGTTAGCAATATCCATCCTGCTTCGGCGATGAGTTGTCCGAGTTGATAGGCGTTTTCTAAGTCGGTTGATGTGGCACTATCGCCAGGGCCCATGATGCCAATGATGATTTTTTTCATAGTTTTGGAGTGAATATGGTGTTATTAATACTTGATAGTTTTTGAGCACTATATACAAATGTATGTTATCAGATAAATAGTGGTTTCCTCAAAACAGTTGGTGAGCAAAATAACTTCCTGAAGTTTCCTAGTATTTTTACAATGTATGCTGATTTAACATTAACAAGTGAGAGATAACATGAGTGTCGCCCCCAACCCGGAAACAAAGCTGATGGAAAAAATCCGTAGTTTACCGCCGGATAAAATTACGGTATTAGAAGATTTTATGGATTTCCTTTTAACGCGAAGTGAAGATCGTCTTCTCGTTTATACTGCAACTCAACTCTCAGAAGCAGTTTTTGCTAAAATTTGGGATAACCCAGAGGACGCGGAGTATGATGAGTTATAATTTTGGTGAGGTGGTTTTAGTTCCGTTTCCTTTTACAGATCAAACTACCAATAAAAAACGTCTCGCAGTTGTTATTAGTTCTGACGTTTATAATGCAGAATATCCCGATCGCATTCTGATGGGTATCACGAGTCAAGTTAGCAGTAGTCCGAAAGTCGGTGATATTGTCATAACAGATTGGCGATCGGCTGGTCTTTTAAAAGCTTCTATGATTAAGCCAGTTATTATTACGACAATTGAGAAGCAACCGATCCCCAAAAAATTGGGAAGGCTTCAAGATGTATATCTCCAATCTCTGAAAGAGGGAGCTATCGGAATTATAGGTGATAATTGAGCGAGAGCCTTTCTGAATAATGCTTAGAAAGAACTATCGCCTGTATTAATGTTCTCAACATTTATTTCTCAACATCTATATAACTACTGACTGTTGAGAAGTATTTGTAACCGTTTTTGTTGAATTTGTCGATGATCTTCGTCTAATTTTGCAATAACTTCTTCTAATTTGCAACCTAATTCTTCCATTTCCAAGCGACTGCGACGTAAGTTAGCGAGGAGTCGTCGATCGACATCTGGATGTGGCATATATCCTGGTTCGTTCATCATAATCTCCACTCAATCTTAATTTCTTGAATGCTGCGTTCCCAGGCGGGAAGTCTGGCTTGGGTATAAGCAATTACTTCTGTCATTAATCTTAGCATATCAGAAGTTGCTGTTGGTTGTGCATTAGCCAAGCGTCGTTGCAATAGGGAAAACTGGGAAAACCGCTCATCGGCTTGCTGTGCGACACTTTTTAGCTGATCTAAATAGTCAATTGTTCTGTCTGTTTCTCCAAATTGCTCAAATAGAGTGTATTCAGCTTCTGTAGCATCGTCGATAATATCCAATAATTGCCGTTTTAGGCTCCAGATGGTTTCGGCAATTTCTATGGGCAGTTTTGCCATGTTTACTTGTGTGAGATGTACCGTATAGATTTTAGGCTAACAGCGTACCAGAAATGACTAAGGCAGGCCGCGTTTTGCGTATTTCTGTTCCTACTGACGGATCGAATCTAGCTATCGGGATGCTTCCCAGTCGGTAATCGCTTGAGCTTGCCATTCCTCATCCCATCCTAAATCTAATTCGTCAATTAGCTTGCAAGCTTCTGCTAAAGCTTGGTTTTCTTGTTGTTTTCGCCATTGTTTTAAGAGAGCTTCTATCAAAGCACGCTTGGTTGGGCGCTTTTTGATTGACGTATGTGAGTAATTCATCTGGCAAGCTGATAGAGATGTCGCTCATTGGCTAATCAGAATAGTTTTTTGTAATTATTTTAGCAAGAATTGACTGAAATGACAATTTTTTGTTAGTTTAATGCACAAACGGAAGGGATCTCGCCATGATTGATGAATGATGAGCGAGATCCTTTTTGAGTCTGGTCGATCGAGGGCGATCTATCTTCCCAATTTCTTATTACAAAATTACAGGTTGTGTGAGGCTTGACAAAAAATGGCAAAATCTGCCATAATAAGATAACGAGTTAAATGAGGTAAGTAATACCAGTGACAAGCATGAATATTTCTCTACCTGACTCAATGCGAACTTATATAGAAGCACAGGTAGCCCAAGGTGGTTATGGTACAGCTAGCGAGTATTTCCGTGAGTTAATTCGCCAAGACCAAAAACGCAAAGCTTCAGAACGTTTGGAAGCGATGTTATTAGAGGGTTTGGAATCGGGAAATCCTACCGCGATGACGGAGGAAGATTGGATGGAGATTCGTCAAGCTGTGCGATCGCGTATTTCCCAGAATCAGGGGTTGCAGGAATAAAAAAGACCTCGATCCAAAAACGTCCGCAAGTTATCGGCGATTTGATTGAATTAGCCACTTACATGGCGGAAGATAATATGGATGCTTCCGATCGCTTTCTTGTCGCGGCCGAAGAAACCTTTAAACAATTGGCCCAAACGCCAAAAATGGGAAAAGGCTGTATTTATCTCGTTTTATGAACTGAGTGCTAAGGGTTGTTTGACCAATTGTTCGATAACTAGCGATCGACAAACAGCTTCAATTTTATTATTTCCACCAATTTCAAATAACAGATGCAGCCACTCATTAGGAGAAAGGGATAGATTTTCTAACCAAGGAGAGGGAGTAACTTGCTCCCAGCCGACGATTGTACCGAGGTTCGCAGGCTTTTGATTTAACTGATCGGGATTTGGGTTGAGTTGTACGTCAAGTCGAATGCAGGTTTTGAGGATAATGTTTAAAAATTGGTCATTGGTAGCAACTTCAGAAGTAGAATTAGTTGAATTGATCTGCCAATAGTAGTTGAGATTGAGAACATAATCATAGGGAAATTGCCACCCCATCGATAGCAATTCGGATTCGGTAAAATCGTATTGTTGCCAAATTTGTTGAAAGTTCATAATCGGACGAATAAATGGGATTAAGGGAGCAGAATAAAGTGGGTGTCTCCACGACTTCCGGGTTTTCCTGATGCGTTTAGGGGTTGTTCTGCGGGTGCACCTCCTCCTGGGCCATTGTAAACACGAGCATAGGATGAACCATCAGGTTGAGTCATAATTCTGACACTGTATTGAGTGTTTGGGCTTGTCCAAATTGTACCCGCACCGCTTTTTGAGCCTCCTCTAGCTGGAGTGGATATCCAACCCGAAGCAGTAAGTTCTGTTTCGAGGGTAGTTTTATCGATTCCACTGACAAGGAAATTGAGAACATCTGTGACAGCTAGGATGTTACCTGATGACATAGTTCAGGGAAGTTGGGTTTTGGATGGGGTGCATGAGCACTGGTAGGAGCGATCGCCATGATTGATTATAAAACGGGCGAGATCCCTTCTGAATTATTAGAAAGGGATCTCGCCATGATTGATGAATTAAGAGCGATCTCCCTTTTGGTCTAATATGAATGATAATGACCTTAACTAAGCATGACACCTCAACTGAAGTTTGAAATTATCTTTACACGGCCAGTATTCCAGCATCTTGCAGCGATCGACCGGAAGTATTATTCATTAATCCGCACTACAATAGAGGAGCAGTTAAGCTATGAACCAGAGGTAGAAACGCGCAACCGCAAACCGCTAGTGGAACCTTCCGAATTAGGTGCTACTTGGGAGTTGCGATTTGGGCCGAGTAATCGGTTCCGGGTGTTTTACGAGACTAACCTTGATACCTATGAGGTTTATATCTTGGGAATTGGGGTAAAAGTTGGCAATCAGTTATTTATAGGAACAGAGCAGACTGAATCATGAAAATAGTTTCTTTAGCTGAAATTATAGCAAAATTTGCTGATTACTTGAATGCCGATCGCGGAGAGCCAATTTTAATTACTGAAAATGGTCAACCAGTAGCGGCAATGACTTTAATTAAAGATCCTGAAGCTCTGGAGCGTTTTTTGTTGGCTAACAATCCAAAATTCAATCAAATTTTGGATAAATCTCGGCAAAGTTTGAAAGAAGAGGGAGGAATGAAGTCCGAGGATTTCTGGAATTTAGTGGATGAATGAGCTTTGTTGGAGACTCAAAAAAAGTAAATTTAAGAGAGAGCGATCGCCCTTCTGAATTATTAGAAGGGCGATCGCTCTTTTTAACCGCATATGGACGCTGATTAATGCGGATGCAAGAAGGGCGATCGATCTTGTTGACTAACGAATCTCCCTCTTTTACTTACTGAGCATTTTCTTGTCCTAGAAGTCGATCCAGTTTGTTTTCAATTGTGGTTAGCTTTCTCAGAACAGTGGGACGATCTTCATCTAGAGAAGTAAGTAAGTTAGCAATTCCTGACTGAACGTTAATCAATTGCACGACAGCATTTTGTAGTTGTACCATTCCTTCTCGAAGTTCCTGTCGTTCGAGTCTTGCTTCTGCCATGTTATCTAACATAGCTTGAGTTGCCCTAGCGTTGCTTTCTATTAGTTGCTTCAGCTCTTCATCCGTCATGTCGATGGCTGTTGGTAAATGAGATACTACTTGAGATTATAGCAAATGGGAGCGGGGCGATCGCTCTTTCGATCGTAAAACGGGCGATCGCCCTTCTGATTATAAAACGGGCGATCGTCCTTCTGAATTATTAGAAAGGGCGATCGCTCTTTTTTAACCGCAGATGGACGCAGATTAACGCGGATGCAAGAAGGGCGATCGCCATGATTGATTATAAAACGGGCGATCGCACCCTATTTCCTTTGGGGAGATTCTACCAGTTCTGATTCCTTAAGACGTTGCGATAATAGGCAATCTTCAAAGCTGAAAGCTTCTGAGTCGAGAAAACTAGCGATCGCCATTTCGATCGCAGCTTCGAGAGAACATTCTAGCTGCGTAGCTTTTTCCATCAGGGCGACTTTCACATAGTCAGGCAAATGGGTCATCAGCGAATGAATAGCTTCTGGTGGTAAGTGTTGGATCTTGAGGGTCTGAGTCATTGTTCTCTGGGAATTTTAACGTTGTAGGGAGGATTTGTAGCTTGAAGGATGAGGGTTTCTAATTCATATAATAACCCTGGTTTTTGCCATTGGTTGAGGGTAACAAAGGCGATCCTTACATCATCTGGATCGTAGCGATCGATCCAGCCCCAAAGGAAAGCTTTGTGACCACCTCGCAGTCGATCGCGGAGGTTTTTGGCTTTGCCGATGTAGAGTAATCCTTGAATGCGATGTCGAAAGGCGTACAAACCAACTCTAGCAGGAATTGTGTCGAAGTCGTGGCTGAGGGGATGGCACTGATCGAAGGGGGTAAAGGCGAGAGTGTCGAGAATTTGGCGGGCTTCTTGCTGGATGGGGTTGGTCATGAAAATTGAGAGAGGGAAGCGGTTATTCCATCCTACAAGTAGAAGCGATCGCCCTTCTGAATTATTAGAAAGGGCGATCGGTCTTTTTTAACCGCAGATGGACGCAGATTAACGCAGATGCAAGAAGGGCGATCGCCATGATTGATGAATTATGAGCGATCGCCTTTCTGAATTATTAGAAAGGGCGATCGCTATAATTCCCGATAGCGCTGCAAAATCTCTTGTGGACGAGATAGAATTCTTGATTTTCATCGAAGTGGGCGAATAGCTGCGGAATGCGATCGTGGCTACCTAACTTGTTCAGGTGTTAAGACTCGCTTTAAAACAGGCGTTTGGCTTCTTGCAGCAAGAAGGGATCATTGGACTGGGGCTTGAATCTCTTAACCACGCGCGGGGGCTTGTCGGGTAGATATTCGTCATGTGCTAAGTAGGTTTCGCCAAATCCACCTTTACCCAATGAGCTGATTATGTAGTAATGTCCGCCAATAGTTTTGCCGATAATCATTTGTTGTGATAATATTTTTGATAATTATCAAACACTCGGATCAGATTCGGTGTACTTCTCTGAACCGTCGGGGAAGGAGCTTCATTAAAATTCAATAACTGGAATAAGGCAATGACTACAAAATCGCTCGCAGATTACGATCGGGCTATTCAACTTAATCCCAACAATGCTATTGCCTACAACAATCGGGGTTTAGTCAAATTTGACCTAGGGAAAAACCAAGAGGCGATAGCAGATTATAATCGGGCTATTCAGCTTAATTCCAACTATGCTGATGCCTACAAGAATCGGGGTAATGCCAAGTCTGAACTAGGGAAAAACCAAAAGGCGATCGCAGATTACGATCGGGCTATTCAGCTTGATCCTAACAATGCTAATGCCTACAATAATCGGGGTTTAGCCAAGTCTGACCTAGGGATAAACCAAGAGGCGATCGCAGATTACGATCGGGCTATTCAGCTTGATCCTAACAATGCTAATGCCTACGTCAATCGGGGTTTAGCCAAATCTGCCCTAGGGAAAAACCAAGAGGCGATCGCAGATTACGATCGGGCTATTCAGCTTGATTCTAACTATGATGTTGCCTACAACAATCGGGGTAATGCCAAGTCTGACCTAGGGAAAAACGAAAAGGCGATCGCAGATTACGATCGGGCTATTCAGCTTGATCCTAACTATGATGTTGCCTACGTCAATCGGGGTTTAGCCAAATCTGCCCTAGGGAAAAACAAAGAGGCGATCGCAGATTACGATCGGGCTATTCAACTTGATTCTAACTATGATGTTGCCTACTACAATCGGGGTAATGCCAAATATGCCCTAGGGAAAAACCAAGAGGCAATCGCAGATTACGATCAGGTTATTCAGCTTGATCCTAACGATGCTAATGCCTACAGCCATCGGGGTTTAGCCAAATCTGCCCTAGGGAGAAAAGAAGAGGCGATCGCAGATTACGATCGGGCTATTCAGCTTGATCCTAACGATGCTGCTGCCTACTACAATCGGGGTAGTGCCAAATCTGCCCTAGGGAAAAACCAAGAGGCGATCGCAGATTACGATCAGGTCATTCAGCTTGATCCTAACGAAGCTTTTGCCTACTACAATCGGGGTAGTGCCAAATCTGCTCTTGACGACAAACAGAGTGCAATCGAAGATTACCAAAAAGCCGCTGATTTGTATAAGCAACAAGGGAAGACATATATGTACCAAGTTGCTGTTGACAACGTGAAAAAACTATCCAAACAGTAGCGACAAACTGAGAATAATCATGCCTTCAGATGACTCACCAACTCCTGAAAAGTATCAATCGGAATCGCCCAACTCAAAGCTTCCATCTGCCGAAAAACACCCTTGTTGAGGCTCGCTGTCAAACAGGTGTTTGGCTTCTTGCAGCAAGAATGGGTCATTGGACTGGGGCTTGAATCTTTTGACCACACATTGGGGCTTGTCGGGTAGATGTTCGTCATGTGCTAAGTAGGTCTCGCCAAATCCACCGTGACCCAATAAGCTGATTATGTAGTAATGTCCGCCAATAGTTTTGCCGATAATCATTTGTTGTGATAATATTTTTGATAATTATCAAACACTCCGATCGGATTCGGCGTACTTCTGTGAACCGTCGGGGAAGCAGCTTCATTAAAATTCAATAACTGGAATAAGGCAATGACTACAAAATCGCTCGCAGATTACGATCGGGCTATTCAACTTAATCCCAACGATGCTAATGCCTACAGCAATCGGGGTGCAGCCAAATCTGCCCTAGGGAGAAACCAAGATGCGATCGCAGATTACGATCGGGCTATTCAACTTAATCCCAAGGATGCTGCTGCCTACTACAATCGGGGTGTTGTCAAGTATGCCCTAGGGAAAAACCAAGATGCGATCGCAGATTACGATCGGGCTATTCAGCTTAATCCTAACTTTGCTGCTGCCTACGTCAATCGGGGTTTAGCCAAATGTTTCCTAGGGAAAAACCAAGATGAGATCGCAGATTACGATCGGGCTATTCAGCTTAATCCTAACTTAGCTGCTGCTTACAGCAATCGGGGTGCAGCCAAATCTGCCCTAGGGAGAAACCAAGAGGCGATCGCAGATTACGATCAGGTTATTAAGCTTGATTCTAACGATGCTTTGGCCTACTACAATCGGGGTGTTGCCAAGTATGCCCTAGAGAGAAACCAAGAGGCGATCAGAGATTACGATCGGGCTATTAAGCTTGATTCTAACTTTGCTCCTGCCTACAGCAATCGGGGTGCAGCCAAATGTGCCCTAGGGAGAAACCAAGAGGCGATCGCAGATTACGATCAGGCTATTCAGCTTGAGCCTAACAATGCTATGGCCTACCACAATCGGAGTATACTCAAGTATGCCCTAGGGAAAAAAGAAGATGCTATCGCAGATTACGATCGGGTTATTCAGCTTGATCCTAACAATGCTATTGCCTACAACAATCGGGGTAATTTCAAATCTGCTATTAACGACAAACAAAGTGCAATCCAAGATTACCAAAAAGCCGCTGATTTGTATAAACAACAAGGGAATACATTAATGTCCCAATTGGCTGTTGACAACATGAAAAAACTATCCGAACAGTAGCGATAAACTGAGAATAATCATGCCTTCAGATGACTCACCAACTGCTGAAAAGTATCAATCGGAATCGCCCAACTCAAAGCTTCCATCTGCCGAAAAACCGCCTGAGAAGGCACACTCCCATCAGCCAACTTAAACACATCAATTCCCCCCAAAGGATATTTCGATTTGCCATTAATCCCCACAAAATTACCAGAAATATCCAATACAGGCCCGCCACTCATGCCCTCGGCAATATCATTAGTGTAACCAAGTTGGTATCCACTCTCAAGGGATTGAGCCGGCAACATTCCCACTTTCCCACTCGTTAACTTAAAAGCTTTTAGCCCCCAATTCCGAGTCTTCTCTATAGACTCTGAATTAATCCAATGCCAATTCGGAAAACCCGCAGCGTAAACCGCATCTCCCACCGATAGCTGATTTGAGTTTGCGATTTCCGCAACTCGATAGGATTGAGAGGTGGTAAACTGCACTAAGCTGTTCTGCATTTAAACTGCACAGTCAAAATTTGATAAAATTCTTGTGGGGGTGGGCCGTATAGCCCGCACAAAAAATGCAATTTAGATGTCTAACAGCTTAAAGCTAAATCTACTTTATCAAACTGAGACAAACGCAGCCATTTAGCAATATGCGTCCGTCCGTCGGCTGTCAATACTTGATAAGTTTTGTCCTGATTATCAGCTACCACATGATTGTTAGTCAAAACAGTATAAGTCCGGCAAGGGTTGAAACCCTGCCTCAAAGCTAAAGTCCTCTTAAGAGGACTGAAGAACTCATTAGTCCTCTTAAGAGGACTTTAGCTATTAGACAGGGAATTCATTCCCTGGCGGACTAGCGGGTGGGCGGGAGGACTTGGCGGGCTTTCAGGCTTAAGTTGACACCAATGGGCATTGCCGTGTCCCTACACTTTATAAACTTGGAATACGCTGTTTTTTTGATTGTTCCAGTAAAGTGTGAAAGCACGCTCATAATTATACCTCATTCGCTGACATTAACAGTTTGATATACTGATATAATTATTACACTAACTGCCTCGACACCAACTACTAATCGCCTTTAGCCAAAGTAGAATAATCTAGAAAAAGCCATCAAATTAGTAGAGGACAAAATTTCCGGGTGCAAAGAAATCATCCTCCACTCACCTAGGCGGAGTCTAAAAAATCTCCCCAACAATCATCCCCGCCAATAAGACAAACCCCACCCAAACATTTTGGCGAAAGATTTGACCGTAAACAGGCTTAGGAATATCCGCATTTCGGAGTTGACTGTACTGCAAAAACCACAAAATCGCCGCCGCAATAATTGCCAACCAAAAACCAATGTGCAAGTGCAGATTAATCCCCATCGCCGCTAACAAACCGACAGTACCAACAAAGAAAAATCCCACTGCATTAGCGGCATTATCCCCGAAAAATATCGCGCTGGAATTCACCCCCAAACGCAAATCATCTTCCCGATCGCTCATCGCATAAACTGTATCAAACCCCATCGTCCAAAACACGACTGCACCCCACAGCAGCCAAGTCGCTAATTCTAATTCGTCAACAGCGGCGCTCCAACTAATTAAAACTGCAAAACCCCAGGCAATTGATAACACTAATTGCGGCACTGGAAAGAATCTTTTTGCTAGCGGATAGCAGATAATTACTGGTACGGCGGCGACGCACAGCCAGAAGCTTAAAGGATTGAGATACAAAGCGAGAATCGCGGCGCAAGCAAAGGAAATTAATGCAACTCCTATTCCAGTTTGCACGGTGAGGGCGCGGGATGCTAGGGGGCGCGATCGCGTTCTTTCTACTTCGGGATCGATATCGCGATCCCACAAGTCGTTGATGACGCATCCCGCCGCACTCGTGGCTAGGGTTCCCAACACAATCACGCCCACCAATGCTGTCGGTGGCCTCCCGTGGGCTGCTAAAAAGACCGCCCAGAGGGCTGGAATCATTAAAATCAGCCTTCCTGCTGGTTTGTCCCATCTCAAAAGCCTCACGACGGTTAGCAATGTGGATTCGGGTTGGCGATCGGGCTGTGTAAGCATTTCAATTCTAGATTTGATATTTTTAACTCTAGATTTTATCAAATTTTAGGCACAATCACTTACTATCTCTGCTGCCGATCGCACTTCTGCCGAAATTTAAAACAGGTGAAAGTCTTGCCCAGTCAGCAATTCCAAATTTTTGCTAATTTAATAGAATGCCTAACTGGATTCGTGAAATAATCATAAATATCTGTCAACCCCGATACTCCAATGGTTAATTCACTTCCGTCTGCGGAGTCAAATCGCATTATTGCTGCTATTGATATGGGTACTAACTCATTTCACATGGTGGTGGCGCGCATCGATCCGAAATTACCCGCGTTTACGATTATTGCTAGAGAAAAAGATACGGTTCGGTTGGGCGATTGTGAGGTTAAGACAGGGTGCTTGAAGTCCGAGGTTATGGAAAGGGCGATCGCCACTCTGCGCCGTTTTCAAGATATTGCTAAAACTTTCAATGCTGAACAAATTATCGCTGTTGCTACGAGTGCGGTTCGGGAAGCTCCTAACGGGCGGGATTTTCTCAAACAAGTTGCTGCAGAATTAGACCTAGATGTGAGTTTAATTTCTGGTCAAGAAGAAGCGCGGAGAATTTATCTCGGTGTTCTTTCGGGTATGGAATTTAACAATCAGTCGCAGGTAATTATTGATATTGGGGGGGGTTCTACGGAGTTGATTTTAGGAGACAGTTCTGAGCCTCGCTGTCTCACCAGTACAAAAATTGGTGCTGTTCGCTTAACAGGACAATTTGTCAAAACTGACCCGATTAGCAGGGAGGAGTTTGCTTATTTGCAAGCTTATATTCGGATTTCGCTGGAAAGACCGATCGACGAATTGCGCTCTCACTTCAATGCGGGCGAACCTTTGCGCTTGATTGGCACTGCTGGAACCATCGAAACTCTGGCTGCCATTAACGCTCGCGAAAAGTTGGGAACAGTGCCGAATCCCCTAGCCGGATATCAGTTAAGTTTAAAAGATTTACGCGATTTAGTCAATCGCTTTCGCAAACTTTCTTATGCCGAAAGGTTGGCAATACCGGGAATGTCAGACAAGCGGGCGGAAATTATTCTAGCAGGATCTATGATTTTGCAGGAAGCGATGACACTATTAGGAATTGAATCCCTGACTGTGTGCGATCGCTCTCTGAGAGAAGGCGTAATTGTTGACTGGATGCTCGCGCACGGTTTAATTGAGAACCGCTTGCGCTATCAAGGTTCAATCCGCCAGCGCAGCATTCTGCACATGGCTGAGAAATATCAAGTCAATTTAGAACAAAGCGAAAGAACCGCAGCATTTGCGCTCAATTTCTTCGACCAAACTCAAGGAATTCTACACTATTGGGGAACCGAAGAACGCGAGTTGCTGTGGGCTGCCGCGATTCTGCACAACTGCGGTTTGTACGTCAGTCATTCAGCGCACCACAAGCATTCTTACTATTTAATTCGCAACGGTGAGTTATTAGGATACACTGAAACAGAGATTGAAGTAATTGCGAACTTAGCTCGCTATCACCGGAAAAATCCTCCGAAAAAAAAGCACGATAATTATGTAATTCTTCCGAAAAAATACCGGGAACTCGTCAGTAAATTGCATCCTTTTCTGCGGTTGGCTGTGGCTTTGGACAGGCGGCAGATTGGCGCAATTTCTGATTTTAAATGCGAACACCGCCCGGAAGTTCGAGAGTTTCATTTGCGGCTGCAACCGCTCAATCCCGAAGACAATTGCGCTCTGGAACTCTGGAGTTTGGATTATAAAAAGCCGTGTTTTGAAGATGAGTACAATCTAAAATTAGTGGCAACTTTGGAACCGACTTTGGTTCCGGTTTAAATACAAAGCCGAGCCTGGAAACGAGAAACTGCTGCAATACCAGAGAGAATCTTCGTGGTGAAGAACGCTCTCAAACGCTTGAAATCTCGAAACCTGCGATCGTTAAATCTTTTTCTGTTAACAGACGATCGGCAATAAACTAGGTTGATTGCCGATCGCCCGTCGGTAGGATCGGGTAAAGCCGATCGCACCAATACAGTGTTTGAGGGCAGCGCGCAGCTACAAACTACGAGATTGCAAGCATTTGAAGGACTTCGCTCGACCAGGCTCGGCACTCACGCCAGACAGGGCGGATTATGTAGTGCTTACCCGAAGATGGTAAAATCATTCAGACCGATCGCACTAGCTTGCACTCCATTTAAAGCAGCCAACAATTGACCATTCTGACCAATCCTGATGAAAGCTGCATTAGCGTTTTGGGTAATACTAAGTTGACCAAAAGTTAGACCACCCGCTAACACGAGCAAATCTTCACCTTTTGTGAAATCAGTAATTATATCGCTGCCTTCACCTGCTGTTAAAACAAAGCGATCACGCCCAATGCCGCCGCTGAGAATATCATTGCCCAAACCGCCAATCAAACAATCGTCGCCTTTACCGCCGTAGAGAGTATCGTTACCATCCTCGCCGCATAGCTTGTCACTACCGCCGTTGCCCAACATCAAATCATTGCCAGCACCACCGCACAGGGAATCAGGCTCGCCGTTAAAGTCGATCGCACTGTCTCCGAAAATAGTATCGTCCCCATCGTCGCCACAAATGCTATCACTGCCGCGATCGCCCAACAGCAGATCGTTGCCAGTACCCCCCACCACAACGTCATTGCCCTTGCCGCCGTAAACAGTATCGTTGCCCTCTTCGCCGCTTAGAGTATCCGCAGCATCTCCCCCGTTCAAGAAGTCGTTGCCAGCACCGCCAAAGAGCAAATCGCGTCCAGTCGAGTCAAGGCTAGACGGGTCAAAACTGCCTCCAAACAAGCTGTCGTTACCCTGAGCCCCAACCAGAGTGTCATTGCCCTTCTCGCCCCCAATCAAGTCATCGTCTTTGCCGCCGATGGCCACATCATCGCCCTTACCCCCGAAAATGCCATCGTCGCTGCCGGCGCCGTTGAGGTAATCATTGCCATTGCCGCCAAACAGCAAGTCTTTGTCTGCATTCGGGCCAAGGGGGATATTGGTGGGCAGTGCCCCGTAAATATTGTCGTTGCCTTTTTCGCCCAGCAGAACGTCGTCGCCGTTGAAACCGCTGATAACGTCGTTGAGATTGCTGCCGATGAGGAAGTCGTTGCCGTCAGTGCCATTGAAAGTGCGATCGACAGAATTCGGGCCCGGAA
The DNA here is from genome assembly GCF_036700475.1 of Microcoleus sp. T2B6. NCBI lineage: Bacteria > Bacillati > Cyanobacteriota > Cyanophyceae > Oscillatoriales > Microcoleaceae > Microcoleus > Microcoleus sp. T2B6. Next base: position 14,699 of record NZ_JAUBOZ010000140.1, read on the forward strand.
TCGAACCGATCGCGGGTAGGGTAATTTGTTCGTCAATGCGATCGGCATCGCCCCCTTGAACGCTGTCAGAGTCAACAGGAGTTCCTGCAGGAGTAGGTGTCGGAGTTGGCGTCGGAGTCGGAGTTTCCGTGGGAGTTCCCGTGGGAGTCGGAGTTCCCGTGGGAGTCGGAGTTGGAGTTCCGGTTGGAGTTGGAGTTCCTGTTGGAGTCGGAGTTCCGGTTGGGGTTGGAGTTTCCGTGGGAGTCGGAGTTTCCGTGGGAGTCGGAGTTTCCGTGGGAGTCGGAGTTCCCGTGGGAGTCGGAGTTTCCGTGGGAGTCGGAGTTTCCGTGGGAGTCGGAGTTGGAGGGGTATTTACAACAATGCTTCCCGTGACGATCGCAGAATCAGCTTTCCCGTCGTTAGCTTTGTAGGTAAAAGAGTCTGTCCCTGCAAAACCAGGATTCGGAGTATAAGTGAAAGAACCGTTAGCGTTGAGGGCGATCGACCCTGTAGCCGGATTTGTCACCAGAATCGCCGTCAGCGGGTCATTTTCCGGGTCTGTATCGTTGATTAAGACTCCCAAACCAGTCACGTTGAGACTCGTATTAAAAGCAGTAGTATAGCTGTCAGAATTGGCTACAGGCGGGTTATTGTTGACGTTTACAGTCACGGTAGCCGGTTCCGAGCTAACTATTCCGTCGCTGACTGTGTAGGTAAATGTGTCTGTTCCAGAAAAGCCAGCGTTAGGAGTATAAGTGAAAGAACCGTCTTTGTTGAGGGCGATCGACCCTTTAGTCGGGTTTGCCGCCACCGCAGCAGTCAGCGTGTCTAAATCTGCGTCGGAGTCGTTGCCTAAAACTCCCGGCACTGTTACGCTGAGGACTGTTCCCGCACTGATGCTGTAGGTATCAGGTTGTGGCTGTGGCACACTGTTAGTAACGTTGATTGTCACCGTCGCGGGGACAGTCGCAGCCC
>NZ_JAUBOZ010000141.1:0-5861 GCF_036700475.1 Microcoleus sp. T2B6
ACTAATTATGAAATGGAACCGAAAAATAAAAAATAAAGGTAACTTAGTTAATGCAGTTTAGATGTTTGACAGCTTATCCCAATTACGATTATTGAACCTCCGAAGCTAACAGAACTAATTATTATATCTTCAATACCTCAATTAGAGTTTGGTCAGAGTTTTCAGTTTCAAGTTAAGGGAGTAGATCAATATGGTGACAGCATACAAACTGAGAGAATTACTTGGTCAACAAGTAGCGGCGGTGGAATAATTGACCAAACTGGCTATTTTATAGCTGTCAACAAGCAAGGAAACTTTGAAATTATCGCTTCAGTCCGTTCTATTCGTCGAGTTATCCCAATTACGATTATTGAACCTCCGAAGCTAACAGAACTAATTATTACGTCCTCAATACCTCAACTAGAGTTTGGTCAGAGCTTTCAGTTTGAAGTTAAAGGATTAGATCAATATGGTAACAATATACAAACTGGGAAAATTACTTGGTCAGGAAGTAGTGGCGGTGGAACACTTGACCAAAATGGCAATTTTGTAGCTGGAAATAATGCTAAAGGTAAGTTTAGACTAACTGCTACTGCTACTGAATACAATATCAGTGCTTTTGCTGATATTGAAGTAGTTTCTATCTTGAGATATTTATCAATTTTTCCGAAGGAAGTAGCACTTAAACCTGAACAGAATTTTACTTTTGATGCGATCGGATTCGATCAACAAGATGAACCAATACAGATTAATCAAGTATATTGGCAATGTACTCAAGGGGGAAGAATTAACGGCAATGGAACTTTTATAGGAGGTTATGAAAAGCGAGAAGTTACGGTTACTGCGACAGTTAAAGGAATTAGTCAATCAGTTAAAGTTACGTTACTCCCAGTTTTAAGACGATTAGAAATTTCTCCTCAAAAAATAGTAAAACTTCAGCCTGATGAATGCCAAAAATTTACAGCAATAGGCATAGACCAATATGGCAATCGAATAGATACTGGAAAAATATCTTGGGAAACAACAGGTGGAAAAATTGACCAAAGCGGTAATTTTACTGCCGCTAGTAATGCGAAAGGTACATTTAAGGTAACAGCTAATGTTACTGAAATATCGGAATCTGGGGTAAGGGCTAAACTCTTAATCTTGGGAATATACATGAGGCTTTTATATCGTGTATTTTCATTTGTTAATTTTACCCAAAATAATTTCATACTCAAATCGGCTGTCGAGCTTGTAAAAACTAATTTTACGACTGGTGAACAAACAGAAAAAGCCGAAAATATAGAAACAGATTCGACAAATGAAGCAACCGATATTCTTGGTTTTGATATAGATGCCTGGTTACACAAAAACATCTTTAATATTGTCGCTCGGATTCTCGACTTGGCGGGTCAACTATTTATTAATGCAGCTAAAATTAGTGCTTCTGTTGAAGTTGTTGTAGTTCCTGTATTGAGACGATTAGAAATTTATCCTAAAGAAGCACAGCTTAAGCCTAATCAGAATTTAACTTTTAGTGCGAAAGGATTTGATCAGCAAGGGGATCTGATGATGCCTGGAAATATCATCTGGCGTGCAACAAGTGGCAAGATAAATTCAGATGGTAAATTTATTGCTGGAAAAAGTATCGGTCAAGTTACAATAACTGGCAATTTTGGAGAGATTTGTAGTTCTGCATTTATAAATATAGTTGAGCATCAGAAATTAACACTGCCACGATTAACACTTCTACCCAATCCTGCACCTACAGAGACAGTTGATAGGGATGATGAACAAGATGATGATAACAATGATTTAGATGACAATGATTTAGATGACAATGATTTAGATGACGATGATTTAGATAACGATGATTTAGATGACGATGATTTAGATAACGATGATTTAGATAACGATGATTTAGATGATAATACCAATCGAATTCATTTGAATTGTGTAGCTTTAGAAGATTATTTAGCTGACAATGATTTAGCTGACAATACTAATGATCCTTGGGATTCTATAGATTTAGAGGATAATTTAAATGACGATAATTCTGAGAATAATAGTGTTCATGGGTTTAACAAGAACTCGATTTTTTACAATGGTTATAGTATCAATGAGGATGAAGACATAATCAATGAGGATGAAGACCTAATCAATGAATATGAAGATACAAATTATTGTTCTAATCGCTATAAGCTTACTGTGAAAGTTGCTATTTGTGGCAGGAAGAAACGTCATCAAAGTCGTGAAATTACAGACAAGGACGCTGTAATAGAAGCAATTAAAGAAATGTCAGAAGAAATATCACAACTAAATATTGCTGCTTTACCAAGTGAAATGTCTAATTTAGAACAAACAAATGAAATTAAAAAAATGTCCGAATAATTGAGAGATGAATAATTTTTTAATTGCTCAACAAAATACTTGGATGAGCAGAGTAAACTAACTCAAGTAATCTGTAGGTGCGTCAGGCGAAAATTTATCGCTTGTTATAATATATCATCCGGGGATGAGTAGACCCGACACCTACCCACAAACTATGCAACCCATCCAAATTACCACATTCCAAGCTTTGTGGCGCAGCTTGGGCCTGATAATCAAAGCCGCACCAATAGAACTCCGCCATTTAATCATACTCAACATCATCGCCGGTGCTGCCCCATCAGCCGTGCTATTTTTAGATAAATTAATCATTGATGAAGTATCTCGGTTGCTGTCGCAAACCCAAACAGCACAGCCCCTTGCTTTGATGCTTTCCCGACCAATATTGCTGTGGAGTATTGCCGGAGTCTTAAGTCTTAGGTTAGTCGGCGATGCCCTAGACACAATGAGCTCTTTTGCAGCGACATCTTTGCGCGATCGCGTTCAAGGCTTTGTCGAAGGAAAAGTCCTGGAAAAAGTCGCTAATTTCGACGATATTGCCCTGTTTGAAAACCCCGAACTATTAAATATTGTAGAACTCGCAAAAACCGGAGTATTCAAAATACAGCAACTAGCATTTACCATCAGCATGACCATCACGGGAATTTTTATATTTATTCCATCGATAGGCCTTGCTGCAGCGATAGCTTGGTGGGTGCCAGTGGTGATGTTGATTTCATCCTGTCCCTCAATTTACATCCAAAGAAAATATAGCAAAATCATCTGGAGAGTTCAAAGAAAGCAAGCTAAAATCAGCCGGGAGATGAACTTATCCGCTAGAGTCTTGACGGGCGAAGAATATGCTAAAGAATTGCGTTTGTTTGGCTTGCAAAAACTTTGGCTCAAACGCTGGCAGGAGCAGTTTTTGCAATTTTTTAGCGAGATGCAGCAAATCCGAAAAAAAGGAGCAATTGTTTTACTTTTGTGGTCAGTGTTTAGTAGAATCGGAGTAGCTTTGCCATTTGTTTATGTGGTAATGGGAGCTTTGGGTGGTCGCTATACTTTGGGAGATTTGGCGCTGTATTCTGGTTTGATTGTTCAGGTGGAGCAAAGTTTGCAATTACTTATAGGCAATTATGCTAATTTGTACGATATTTCACTCGGTGTTACTCCGATTTTTCAACTTTTGGAACTCAAGCCAGAATTGCAGTCTCCGCTTGGGGATGTAGCATCTCGCCTGCCTAGTTTACCAGAAGACGGGCAAGATGCCCGTGCCACAAGTCAATTACCAAGTCACGGGCAAGATGCCCGTCCCACAACTCAATTACCAAGTCACGGGCAAGATGCCCGTCCCACAACTCAATTACCAAGTCACGGGCAAGATTCCCGCCCCACAAAAGATAAAATTGGCATCGAGATTAAGCATCTATCTTTCTGCTATCCCGGTAGCAATAAAAGCACGGTTGAAGATATCAACTTAACGATTAATCCGGGGGAAATGCTAGTGCTTGTTGGTGAAAATGGCGCGGGTAAAACAACCCTTGGCAAACTCCTCGGCCGCCTGTACGACCCGACAAGTGGTACGATCGCCTGGAACGGCAAAGATTTGCGATCGTACTCTCTAGCATACGTGCGATCGCGCATCGCCGTCGTCATGCAAGATTACGCCCGTTTCCCCTCCACAGTCCGCGAAAACGTCGGTTTCGGCGACTTGCTTTCACTGTCAGATGACACCGCAATTAACGAAGCTATTTCCGAAGCAGGAATTCGCGAAAAAGTCAATAGTCTTTCCGCAGGTTTAGAGACACCGTTGGGGAAACAATTAGAAGACGGCATAGACTTATCGGGGGGACAGTGGCAAAGAATTGCGATCGCCCGCGCCTTAATGCGGCTTTCTACAGCCGAAGTGCTCATTTTTGACGAACCAACCGCCGCCCTCGACCCCAAGACAGAACACGAAATTTACAGCATCTTCCGCCAAATAGCCGCCGGGAAAACAACAATAGTAATCAGTCACAGATTGGGATTAGCAAAAATTGCCGATCGTATCGCCGTCATGGAAAACGGTAAAATAGCAGAAATAGGAACTCACGACGAATTGATAGCATCAAACGGAATTTACTGCTCAATGTTCACCCGTCAAGCTAGCAGCTATATTTAGAGTTAAACCAACAGTCCGCCAGGGGTTAAGCTGTGTTGCATCTAGATTGCCTATGGTATTAGAGAGGGAGAGGGGGAGAGGGGGAGAGGGGGAGAGGGGGAGAGGATTTGGCGATTTTTGATCGGAACTCGAAATATACAATTTAAATGCACAACAGCTTAAAACCCCTGTCTCATAGCGAAAGTCGGTTGAAACTCACATCTTGCACCTTTCTCGCTTAACAGGCAAGATGCCTGTTCCACAAAGAGTGAATTTTCTTGTGGAACAGGCATCTTGCCTGTTCCTAAAAAGCTTATTGAGAATGGTGCAACATCTCAGTTTAAACCGACTGGGGAGATATTGCAATGCTTGTTCAAAAATGTGTCTTTCAGTCCTCTTTGAGAGGACTTTTGCTATGAGACGGGGGTTTTCAACCCCCGGCGGACTTGTGGGTTAGCGTGGGGAATTTGGCGCGGGTGATTGCGATCGATTATCGCGGATTTGCGATCTAATTTCTCTCGTTAGGTGGCGATAAACCGAGTTTCTGCGACAAGTTTCAGTTGAGTACGATAAATATCGGAAGAAACCCGGTTCCGGGGATTAGCTGCGTGGCGAGAAACCGGGTTTCTGCCACAATTTTCCGCCTCGCACGAGAAATATCGGAAGAAACCCGGTTTCTGAGCGTGCGATATTTTTGAGAAAATTGTCAGAAAGTGCGAGTTATAATAAAACCAACCTAGTTGGCGATAATATCAACGATGGAAACTATAACCCTCAACCTACCTGCATCCGTCGCTTTAACCGACGAACAATTTTATCAATTGTCCATCGCTAATGAAGAGTGGCGATTAGAACAAACCCCCGAAGGAGAACTAATTATTATGCCTCCAACAGGCGGCGAAAGCGGCATCAGAAATTCGGATTTGACTACAGACCTAAATTTGTGGAATCGTCAGACTCGATTGGGAAAAGTCTTTGACTCTTCCACTGTCTTTCAATTACCCAACGGTGCGAAGCGTTCCCCTGATGCTGCTTGGGTACTCCTAGAACGTTGGGAAGCATTATCCGCAGAAGATAAGCGCAAATTTCCTCCCCTGTGCCCGGACTTTGTAATAGAATTGCGTTCCCAAACTGATTCCCTAGAAACATTGCGGGCTAAAATGCGGTATTATCGAACTAACGGCTGTCGCTTAGGTTGGCTAATTGACCCCCAAACGCCTTTAGTAGAAATCTATCGCTTGTCTGAAGATGTAGCAGAAGTGATTAATTTCTCTTTTGACCAACCGCCTACACTTTCGGGTGAAGATGTACTTCCCGGATTTCTTCTAGATATTACACCTATTCTCAATCCTTGAATCTCGCTCCATTTTCTTTAGTTGGTTGGCAAGAAACC
>NZ_JAUBOZ010000141.1:5961-15634 GCF_036700475.1 Microcoleus sp. T2B6
GGGTTTCTGCGACAATTTTTGGTTGAGTACGAGAGATATAGGAAGAAACCCGGTTTCTGGGATTCACTGCGTGGCGAGAAACCGGGTTTCTGCGACAATTTTTGGTTGAGTACGAGAGATATAGGAAGAAACCCGGTTTCTGGGATTCACTGCGTGGCGAAAAACCGGATTTCTGCGACAATTTTTGGTTGAGTACGAGAAATAAGGGAAGAAACCCGGTTTCTGAGATGAGCCTCCATCCACAAAAATGATGAGCAATTATCTCCCCGTTAGAGTATCCGCATAAGGATCGGGCAAAGCTTGCTGCACCTCCAAAAGCGGCAAAGGATCTCCAGTCAACGGTTGGCTAATCAAATTTTTTTTTAGCCCATCCCCCCGGCGATCGCGCTCTTGCAGCTTCAGCAATTCCTCTTGATAAACAGCAACAATTCGCCCTAAACTCAGCACCAAATCATCCCAATTATCATCTCCCACCAACTTCTCAGAAATTCCCTCAAATAACTCTCCCGCTTGCCTTTTTTGGACATAAGCTTTCAAAAGCTTTCCCGACTTTTGCAAAACGGCCTGATAAATATCCCCATCAGACCACCACAGCCCCTGTTGACTCAGCAGCCAAGTCAAAATATACTCGCGAGCGTGTTGCTCCTTCACCCAGGCCGCGAGATACTGCAAATCTTCCATAGTTACAACAGTCTCCTAAATTTTCCTCAAAATGTCCGCTTGTTTGTATCTACCGTTACCGCGATCGACATAATACCTGCCTTATCATCACCTGTCCCCGTCATTAATATCCCTTAAATCTTAAAAAAACCCTACTGATTTACCAAACAGCAATTCTGAGAATATAAAAATAAACCTAAACCTCCTAGGTCTATTGTCCAATACTTTTAGTCCACCGGAAAGCGGTACACCCCGCCTCGCTTTCCTCTCTCGCAAATCAATCCTCAAGCGGGAACAACCAGCGGGTTATTAGCATGACAAAGCAAAATTTTGGTTTAATCGGTCTAGCAGTGATGGGCGAGAACCTCGCCCTCAACGTCGAAAGCAGAGGCTTCTCCGTGGCTGTGTACAACCGCACAGCAGCCAAAACTGACGACTTCATGGCCCTGCGCGCCCCCGGCAAGAACATTGTAGCCGCCAAGACTCTGACAGAATTCGTCGATGCCCTAGAAACCCCGCGCCGAATCTTAGTCATGGTGCAAGCTGGGAAACCCGTAGATGCAGTCATCGACCAGCTCAAACCCATGCTGTCACCGGGCGACATGATTATTGACGGCGGCAACTCGCTCTACGACGACACCGAACGCCGCACCAAAGATTTAGAATCGATGGGACTGGGATTTGTCGGCATGGGCATCAGCGGCGGCGAAGAAGGCGCGCTCAACGGTGCTAGTTTGATGCCCGGTGGCACCCGCACTGCTTACGGCCTACTAGAGCCAATTCTCACCAAAATTGCTGCTCAAGTAGATGACGGCCCCTGCGTCACATTCATCGGCCCCGGTGGCGCTGGTCACTACGTGAAGATGGTTCACAACGGCATTGAGTACGGTGATATGCAGCTCATTGCTGAAGCCTACGATTTGCTCAAAAACGTTGGTGGGTTGAACGGCAAGCAGTTGCAGGAAGTTTTTGCCGAATGGAATACCACAGACGAACTAAACTCGTTTTTGATTGAAATTACGGCTAACATTTTCAAGTACATTGACCCGGAAACTAAGCAACCCTTAGTTGAGGTAATTATGGACGCCGCCGGTCAAAAAGGCACGGGCCGCTGGACTGTAATGAGTGCTTTGGAATTGGGCGTGAGCATTCCCACAATTATTGCTGCTGTGAATGCCAGAATCATGTCTTCTTACAAAGACGAGCGCATCAAAGCTTCCCAAGAACTAACCGGGCCTAGCGGCAAGTACGAAGGCGATACTAAAGAGTTTGTGAACAAAGTCCGGGATGCGCTTTACTGCTCGAAGATTTGCTCCTACGCGCAAGGCATGGCGCTGTTGAGCGCGGCATCGAAGTCGTACAACTATGACTTGAGTTTGAGCGAAATTTCCCGAATTTGGAAGGGTGGTTGTATTATTCGGGCTGGATTTTTGGACAAGATTAAAACAGCTTTCAAGGACGATCCCACGTTGCCGAATTTGCTGTTAGCGCCGGAGTTCAAACAGAGCATTCTCGATCGCCAATCGGCTTGGCGGGACGTGTTAGCTACTGCTTGCCAACTGGGGATTGCAGTGCCAGCATTTAGCGCCTCGCTGGACTATTTTGATAGCTACCGACGCGAAAGATTGCCACAAAACCTCACGCAAGCTCAGCGTGATTATTTTGGGGCTCACACCTACGAACGCACCGACAAACCGCGCGGTGAATTCTTCCACTCTGAGTGGACGCAGACTGCTAAAGAGTCGCTGCAAACTGGTACTACCGACTAATTAATTTTTGTAGGGTGCGTTTCGGCGCACCTTACTAATTATTCTGGGGTTGCAAATTGTTTTGACGTTTGTTTTGGAGATAGGTTTTAATATATTCGTCGTTAAAGAGCGATCGGGCGATCGTCAGTGCTTCTTGTCTTTCTGCGTCTGTCATGTAATCATCGCCTTTTATACCTGATGGCGGGTGTCGAGGATCGCCGCCTGCATCGAGGAATCGCTGACGTGCGATCGCCATTAATTCTCCTAATCTGCGGTCTTGCTCTCTTCTAATATCATGCGGTTTCGTCATAGTCTTCAAGCTCGTCTATACGAACAATCTCGCCACTTTGTAGTATAGCAGCCCTTGGTAACGCTCGACTAGGGGTTTCGATGTACCAAAAGCCTTTTTCTTCATCATATATTCTCCAGATCAGCAAGTCGAGAGTTTCCAGGGCATTGATAATTAAGTATTGGACTCCTGATGATGGCATAGGTCGATGTGTAGTTGAGCCAATTGGCTATTGTATCACCCATTGATGACAAAAATTTCAGTTATCATTGATTGTATCCCTGCACCTATTATCAATTCTCATAAATTCAGAGTTTCCCTAGATAATCAGTAATTAAGATCACAATGTGCTTGTGATATGGGTAGATAACTATACTGAGTAAATCGGGTACGCTCGTAAATACTTCTTTAAACTAAATATAATCTTATGTTAGATTTTATATTAGTAGCCGCTATCGTTTTCGCTGCGGTAAATATGATTTGGGAATGGGTAGATACCTGGAAAGAAGAAGAGCCAAGAAAATGTTTATCAGACAGTGGTATTCTGGAAGTAGATGAAATGACTGGCAAAGAGTTTGAAAAATTTCTAGCTTTCCATTTTATTAACTGTGGTTATATTGTTAATTTAACTAAACATAGTCAAGATTATGGAGCCGATCTAATTTTGTACAAAGATGGCTCAAGAACGGTGGTTCAAGCAAAAAGAACCAAAAGACCAGTTGGTATTAAAGCAGTTCAAGAAGTAGCAGGAGCGGTTAGATATTACAAAGGAAATAAAGCCATAGTAATCACCAACAACAGATTTACAAAAAATGCTTACAACCTTGCTGAATCTAACGACATAGAATTATGGGATAGAAAAAGACTCATGGAATTCATCCTGATAGCTAAGAATTGTAGTAAATAACTTATCTACCAAAGTAAGTTATATATAAAAGATGCACTGCTTTCCCGGTATATTTAATCTCACTGCTCAATCATGCTACAAATTTCTAATACAGTGTTCATAGACGATCGCGAAATCGAGATTAGTGCGATTCGCTCTCAAGGCGCGGGGGGGCAAAATGTCAATAAGGTCGCGAGTGCGATTCACTTGCGCTTTGATATCCCAGCTTCCTCATTGCCCGATCGCTACAAGGAGCGTTTGTTGCAAATCAATGACCAGCGCATCACCTCCGAAGGTGTGATTGTCATCAAAGCCCAGGAACACCGCAGCCAGGAACAAAACCGCGAGGAGGCTTTGAGACGGCTGCAAGAACTGATTAAAAGTGCGATCGTCATACCGAAACCGCGCAAACCCAGCAAAGCAACTCGTAGTTCCCAGCGCAAGCGTCTCGACAGCAAAACCAAGCGAGGGCAGATTAAAGCTATGAGAGCGAAAATTACGGATTGATCGATGAAAGGTCGATCGGGCTTTTTGACTTTTTAGCTAAACAGACGGGAATCCCCACACTATATCGCTTCGATTAGTGTGGGATGAAAGGCGCGTTTCGCTGTGGATTCCACCCGTCAACCAATTCAAAACTATGTTTTGAGCAGTGGGCGGGTGGATGACGAGACAAACAAACTCTTTATTCAACTGGTCTATTTTGTCCTTCAATATACTTTTTTAATTGTTCCACAGTTACACCGCCACAGGAAGCAATAAAATATCCATTCGTCCAAAAAACATCTTTCCCGTAGGCTTTTTCAACTTCAGCCACAAACTCTTTCCGCAAATACCGACTAGATACAGTCTTGAGGTTGTTTATAAGTTTGCTTGGCTCAGTTTGCGGAGTGTACTGAAGTAGTAAATGTACGTGGTCGCGTTCACCATTAAATTCTATCAATCTTCCTTCCCACTTTTCCATGAGATTCTTAAAAATCTCCTCAAGTCTTGTCAGCATTAAATCCGTCAGCACTTTCCGCCGATATTTGGTGGTCAACACTAAATGACACTTGAGGTCGGAAACCCCTCTGGCTTTATGGATAAAATCTTTACTCATGCACTTGACACTAAATAACGTGTGCTGGTAAAGTAACACTAATTGATGCGTACCGACTGCGATCCAATATTCGCCACTCAGTCAATGAGAACCTCTTACCAGTATCGATTACGTCCAACACAGTTACAAGCCATTGAGATTGACAAATGGTTGTCAATGTTATGTGCACAGTACAACTATTTGTTGGCTGATAGATTCAATTGGTACGAGCAAAACCGTTCTCCCATCAATGCTTGTCCGCTAGTTTGCCACTTACCTAAACTGCGGGATAATCCAGGATATTACAATCAGAAAAAAACGTTACCTCAACTCAAAAAAACTCATCCTTGGTATGCCGAGATTTACTCTCAAGTCCTCCAAGATGTAGTTAAGCGAGTCAAAGTAACTTTTGATCGTTTCCTGAAAGGTGATAGCAACGGAAAGTGCAGCGGTAGACCTCGATTTAAACCACGCAATCGTTACCGCACGTTTACTTATCCTCAAGTTAAAGACGGCTGCTTACAGAATAACTTAATCAACTTGCCGATGCTCGGAAAAGTTAAAGTTGTTTTACACCGTTCTATACCGGATGGATTCAAAATTAAAACCGCTTCTGTTACCAAGAAAGCTGATGGGTACTATTTAACTCTCAGCTTGGAAGATTCAACAGTCCCTCAGATCAAACCTGATTTCAATCCACACCAGATTACTGGAATTGATGTTGGGCTGAAGGAATTTTTAACAACTTCAGAAGGGGAGACTGTGGCAATTCCTCAACACTACCGCAAAGCTCAAAAACATCTGCGAACTATCCAGAAGCGAGTATCGCGCCGCAAAAAAGGCAGCAACCGGAGACAGAAAGCAGTTAAGCAACTGGGGAAATGTCACAAAAAAGTAGCGGACAAGCGTAAAGACTTTCATTTCAAGATTGCTAACGCTCTCTTGAATAAATATGATGTTGTTGTAGTTGAAGAATTGAATATTAGGGGACTTGCTCGTACAAGATTGGCTAAATCTGTGTTGGATGCTGGGTGGTCAAGCTTTCTGTCGATTCTAACAAATAAAGCCGTAAATGCTGGTTTGTTGGTAATTCCAGTAAGTGCCTATAATACTTCACAAGATTGCTCTAGTTGCGGCGAGAAAGTACCAAAAAAGCTGCATGAAAGATGGCATGACTGCCCTCACTGTGGGTGTAGTCTTGACCGCGATCATAATGCAGCAATAGTAATCAGAAATAGGGCGGTGGGTCATCCTGCTCTTAAAAGCTCAGTCAATGTCCGAAGCGATAGCTGGAGTCGCTGAGAAGCCTGCACCATACTGTACTCAGTTGGTGTAGGAGTATGTCACAGAAACCTGGTACAGGTTAGCCATAGCAAGTATGTTTTCAGCATTAGGTAGAGCCTTGCCTAATTCCCAGTCAGCTTGTCTTCGCTCGGAAATTCCGATTTTTTCTTTGACTTGAGGGCGTGTTAGTCCAGCTTGTTCTCTGAGTAGTCTCAATGGAGACTTCTCCTTTTCTTGTAAATCTTCTTCTATCATGGGACGAAATATTCATGATGCAAACGTCTTAAAAAAGACTTTGAGAAGACGTAAACTTCATGTTGGTAGGTCATCGGGAATTTTGGCTACGTCTAGTCCCATACATCTAGCAAGTGTTTTTAGTGGTACCCCTAGCTCGCGCGCCAGAGCAATGGCCCGATCGAAGCGAGGAATGGATTCTCCTCGTTCCCAATCGCCAATAATGCGAATTCCTACCCCCATTCGACGACTAAGTTCAGGTTGGGTCAAATTTGCACTTTCTCTAAGGTTTTTCAAGGTTATGGTTTCTTGATCTTTAGCTTCCATCAATTGTAGCAGTTAATTGCTAGCAGAATAGTGCTTGACAAAAGTGGAATCTGGCACTAAACTGCTAGTAGATAGGCAAAACAAAGGCAATCGGGCGAGCCTCCAAGGTCAAAATGCAGGTTTGAATAACCGCCTTATTTGTAGCGTCTATCAATTGTGCTTGCATACCCAAGCGTATTTTCGGGGGTTGGGCGCATACCTCAAGCCCCTTTTTTCTCAACGCCGAGGAGGTGGTGCCATGTAAAAGGTCGATCGACCTCACAAGAGTGCCCAACTCAAAATTGTATCAAAGATCCAGACCAAAACTTCAACTTTGCGATCGCACAACTTCCGTGCTATCGTGCCATTTCTCGAACCATTCCCGATCATGCCCACATCCATTGACAACTTCTACCTAGGCGATGTCGCCTCCAACTTTCACTTTGCAGGCCCGCTGCTAGACTTTGAAGAAGAAATCCAGAATCAATCTCCCTTTCACGATTTAGACTACCTGACAGGCGAAATTAAAAGGGGATTCCTAGACTACGTGCGTCAAGGAATCATGCTGGACGCCATCCGAAAGCTGCGATTGTACAAAGACAAGTTCAAAACTTTTAAAAGTTACTGCGAACAAGCATTAGGTAGGCAGTATTTTTACTGCACACAAATTATCAAAGCTGCGAGCATTTGCCTGCGCTTAATTAAAGCAGGATTTGAGATTTTGCCTAGCTGCGTTGCTCAAGTTGTGCCTTTGTTCAAACACGCAATTACCGACCAATACGGCGACTGTCGTTTACAGGAAAAGTGGCAAGAAGTTGTCGATGTCATACCCAAAGAAAGGATTACCGCAGTAACTATTGCCGAAACCGTTGACAACAATCCCAACCTCCGGCTCAAACAAATTCGCATTAAAACCGACACCTACGCCCTTTTAACGAAAAAAGCAGCCGCAGCCGGACTGTCAATTTCGGAATTTTTGGCAAGGTTGGTTGGCGAATACAATCCCAGAAATTCAGACCAGCCAGCGGAACATACTCCCGAACAAGAGGAGATTTTAGACCAATTAGACGCGGAGTTTAAGAAGCCTGCCACGGAACAGACTGCAACTTCTGCCCCAGGAAAAGTTAAGTCTAAAGGTTTTGGAGTGAAAGTTGAGCCTAAAGGTGGTAAAACGGAAGTGAAGGCGAAAACTTCGGAAAGGGAAGTTAAGGCAAAAACTTCGGAAGGTGAAGTTAAGTTCAAAAATCGGCAAACTGAAATCCAAGCCGAGAAACAGTCGAATTCATTTAATGAGAAAAATCATGAAGTCATCTGCCCAAAATCCTATCATGCGTCAACTGAAATTAATGGAGGCTCAACTGAACGAAATTCAGTGCCACCTTATTAAAGCCAGTGTGTTGAATTGGTGGCAAATAGTTTTGCCTGACGGTCAGAAAATTGCGATCGAGCACGCGGGCGGCGGACACTGGATTTTTCGGGCTAACGGGCTTGAGAAATTTCATCCAGAAGTGCGGCTAGCGGTGTTAAGGGCGATCGCCGAAGGCTGTCGCCGATAAGTGATCAAGGGGTTTTTCCCTTTGGCGTCTCAAGTAGTCCTGCGGGTGAGGACACGGCTGTGATGCCGTGTCCCGGAAGGGGCTGGTGGGCGGACACTACTACCACGTCTTCTGAAATAGTCAAACCAAAAGCTTTATGCACTTTTTCTAAAGTAAAATCCCTGTAAGCCATTTGATTTTTTCCCCTATTTTACAGAATGGCTGACCTTGACTTATTCTGTCACCGTTCCTGTGGAACTGAGCCAAAGATCAGCGGAAAACAGAACTCTTAGTGAGATGGAAAACCTAAAACCCTTGATTTATAAATTATGGAAATTCATGGACACAACTGGACTCGAACCAGTGACCCCTACGATGTCAACGTAGTGCTCTAACCAACTGAGCTATGCGTCCTCACGAATTCCTAATATAGCAGAACATCCAATCGCCTGTCAAGCATAAATATGAAATTTTTTAAGCAGGCACTCTTGACATCGCCCCTAATGCCCCATCCCCCGCCAAATCTTCACAGTTCGATCGCCCGCACCGCTAGCCAAACTCCCCCCATCAGGACTAAACGCCACCGACAAAACCTCCCCCCCGTGGCCCGTCAGAATTTCCAGCAAACCCCCCGTACCCGCATCCCACAAATAAATCGTGCCATCCCGACTCCCCGTCGCCAAAACCCGACCATCGGGACTGAACGCCACACACAAAACATCCCCAGAATTGTCCCTCATACTCCGCAACAGCGTCCCTCGCCCCTGTGCATCCACCCGCCACAGCTTCGCCGTACCATCCCGACTCCCCGTCCCCAAAATCAATCCTTCTCCTACTCCCCCCCTTACCAAGGGGGGGCTGGGGGGGGTCTGACCGGCCAGGGAGTTGGGGGAACTCGCAGCAAAAACGATCGCCCGCACCCAATCTCCGTGCTCTGCTAAAGTACAAATCGATCGACCATTTTGCCAATCCCACAACTGCACAGTCTTGTCCCGACTCGCACTAGCCAAAAACTCCCCGCCAGAACTAAAAGCCACCGCCTCCACCCCGCCAGCGTGACCAGTCAAAGCCGACATCCGCCTTCCCTTATTCAAATTCCACAACTGCACAGTTTTGTCCCGACTGCCGCTAGCCAAAACCTGACCATCCCGACTAAACGCCACAGCAGAAACCCTGTCAGAATGACCAGCCAAAGCGTACCACCACTTACCCTTATTCAAATCCCAAATATGAATCATTTTGTCCCGGCCGCCACTAGCCAAAGTCGCGCCATCAGGACTAAACGCCACACAAGTCACCCAGTCAGAATGACCCGTAAGAGTGTACCACCGCCTACCGGTCTCCAACTTCCACATCTCAATCGTCTTGTCCTCACTGCCGCTAGCTAAAGTCGCGCCATCAGGACTGAAAGCTACCGACGTAACAGCATTAGAATGCCCTACCAGAGTATGAACACACCTCCAAGTAGGCGCGCGTGCCGGTACAACCCGCTGCATCGGCGGCACAGGTAAAATGGTGCCTGCAACCGTTGGCGGCACTGCATTCTGCACCACAGGCGTCCTCTGCGGCACGGGAATTTTAGGCGCTGGTAGGGGCGGTGCCCCCGTGCCCGCCCCCGTGCCCGTCCCCGTGCCCGCCCCCGTGCCCGTCCCC
>NZ_JAUBOZ010000142.1:0-15384 GCF_036700475.1 Microcoleus sp. T2B6
GACTAAGAAAAAATCCCTTTCCTCTTGGTGGCGTTTTGTCAAGTACAATTTATACAAAATTAGATGCGTTTACCCTGCCCATCTATGGGGATTATTTCTCCTCCCATCTTGGTGATAAGGGTTTCTACCCATTGAAGAAAACAACGATTCAATTCTTCGGGATTAATAAATTCAAATACCCGACCGAAGGTGTCATCAGAGGGAATACCGTGAGGTAATGCCAAAAACTTTTCTAACCACTGTTTTTTGCTAATGCCATAATTTTCCATATCTTCCCATCCTTGCGCTCCAGCAATTACTGCTAAAATCGCAATTACTAAGATATCTGTGAGTTGATGTTTCTTAGTTCTCTCCACTCTGGACTCTTTGATCTCTTGGAAGTGCTGAACTAAATTTTTTTGAATACACCCGATATCTGCCACTTCGGTTAGTTTTCTCTCAGCAGGACAATTTTTCTGAGCCTCGGCATTTTTGTTGTTAACGCCTTGAAACATATAGGGTATTTTTGAGGTTTTCAACTACAGTATTACTGTCATCTCACTGATCTGTGTTAGGAGTCAAGTGTGCTGTCTACACAGTCTCTTATGCTTATTTTGTTAACTTTGTCAAGTTCATATTATACCCAATTAGATGAGCTTACCCTGCCTCGTAAACCCAGTTGACGGTAGTAATTTTCCTGTGAGGTAATAGCCGGTGTTAATAATGCGGATAGTTGCGAGGCAATCGCCGAGTCTTCCACCATTGGTCGGGTAGTTTTTTTGGCGTGGTCGCGATTAGTTTTTTGACTTTTTGCCATATTTACTGACCTCTACAATTGCTCAATTATTTGTCAATTCTATCGTTTGATAATACCAACGCCCGCAACTATCATGCGCCAGCGCTTGCGGTACAACTATTATCGATCGTCCGCCACAATTATCGATCGTCCGCCACAATTGTCGATCGCCTGCCACAATTGTCGATCGTCCGCCACGCCAGAGCGAGCGAACCACTTATTAATAATGATAATCGCTGTCGCTGGGAGAGTCTTCCAGAGGCAGACTCTCCCACCCTTCTCCCTTGTTTGATTATCATTATTATTCGATTGTATTTCTACACAAGGGGGTATTGACAAAATCTACTCCCTTCTAACTTGTTACCAATGCCCCAGCATAGAAGTGAAGAAAAAGGAGTGTCAGAAAGCGTATGTGACAGTTGAGGGTGCCGAATGTGGGTTCCAGAGCCAAATGATGTGCCAAAGAAAGGTAGAATTTGAGACCTCTGCCAAGAACATGGACGCAAAACAGAGGCGGTTTCAATCCATGAGGTTGAATTGACACCAGTGAAGATTGAAGCGCTGATAACCTTTCTTGGTTGAGGAAATTGGTCTAATGCTCTACTTCCGTTGTCGATTTCTTAGGTTCAGAGCTATGGTCTTCTGAAACATCCTGTAGAGCCTCATCTATGCAAGCTCTCAATTTTTCACCAAGAACCCGAACGCAAGGTTCTGTCAGCAGGGTTAAGTGAAGGCCGGGAACATCGCGGATTTCCAGTCCGCCAGCCACCAAGGAACCCCAACCGAATAGATGGTCATAATAAACTCTTGTCGGTTGGTGTCTAGTGCGGAAGAGGGTTGCCTGACCTGGATAGACTTGTGGTACATAATCTCTGATGGCTTGACTGAAAGCCTCTGTTATCAGCGCATAGGGGTGGGAATCTTCTGTTGAGGGGCGTCTCATCCACAGATTAAAGGTTTTGGCAATCTTACGGGTAATCCTGCTATGCAACCACACCGCTCTTTCTTTGATGTAGGGAAGTTTGTCTTCGGGTCTGAGTCGTAACAGGTTGAGGAAGTTGACGTAAAGTGTCCGACCTGGTGGAAGTTCGTGGACTAATGATTGGGGACTGTAGGCATCAAGCAAGGCCAATACCGCTACCTTCTGACCTCCTGCAACTAGCTGCTGGGCGATCTCGAAAGCTACCATGCCTGCACCAGAGTGACCGGCTAAGAGATAGGAACCTTGGGGCTGGAAGGCGCGTATTTCTCTAAGGTAGTGAGCGGCCATGTCTTCAACCCGCTTGTAGGGAGCTTGTTTGCCATCCAGACCTACAGCTTGCAAGCCGTAAACGGGTTGCTCCTGACCCAGGTAATGTGCCAAATCTCGGTAGCAGAGGACGTTGCCCCCGACGGGATGTATGCAGAACAAAGGCGGTTTAGAACCTCCGGGTTGAATTGCCACCAGCGTTTGCCAAGGTACCGACCATCCTTTCTGGCGGAGAATGTTGGCTAGTTCTTCAATGTTTGGTGCTTGGAAGAGGGTAGCGAGAGGGAGATTTTTCCCGAAGGTTTTCTCGATTTGTGCGAACAGGCGCACGGCTAGAAGGGAGTGTCCTCCCAAATCAAAGAAATTGTCCTTCACGCCGATCGGCTTTTTGCCTAAAACGTTTTCCCAAATTTTTGTTAGTTGGATTTCCAAATCATCGCTGGGAGGCACAAAGGTACTTGCTGGCTCTTGCTTGAGTCGATCGGGTGCGGGCAGGGCGCGGCGGTCTATTTTTCCGTTGGGGGTTAGGGGTAAGGCGTCCGGGAAAACAAAAGCGCTCGGCACCATGTAGTCGGGCAGTTTTTGTTTGAGGAAGCGCCGCAGTTCGTCGGTAGTGGGTTTCTGCTGTTGGTCTGCAACAATGTAGGCTACTAAACGTTTGTCGCTGTCTGTGTCAATCCTTGCTATCACCGCACACTGCCGCACAGCGGGATATTGGGATAGAGTTGACTCAATTTCCCCCAGTTCGATGCGGAAACCGCGGATTTTGACTTGATTGTCGATCCGACCGAGAAATTCGATATTGCCGTCGGGCAGATAATGAGCTAAGTCGCCAGTTTTATAGAGGCGTTCTGGATTTAAAGATTGCTCTTCTTTTGCTCCCTTGCTTCTTGGGAAGGGGTTAGGAATGAATTTCTCTTCGGTCAAGTCTGGGCGGTTGAGGTAGCCTCGGGCTAAGCCGTCGCCGCCGATGTACAACTCGCCGGGAACTCCGATGGGAACCGGCTGTAGGTAGCTATCCAATAGATAAACCTGCGTATTGGTAATGGGGCGTCCGATGGGGACGGAGTTACCGAGTTGGTCAGGCTCTGTTATTGGGTAGCAGCAGGTGAAGGTCGTGTTCTCGGTTGGACCATAACCGTTGATTAGCTTACAGTCTCCTATTTTTTGGAGAAATTTCTGGACATGAGGAACAGATAAAACATCACCGCCAGCTAATAGTTGACGCAAGGGCTTTAAATCCTCCAGTCGCTCATCCACCATTAGGTGAAACAGACCCGCTGTGAGCCACAGAGTTGTGATTTGGTATTGCTGGATAACTTGTCCCAACTCTTCCAAAGATGGCGTATGGGGGGGAAATATCACCAGCCGTGCACCGTTAAGTAGGCTGCCCCAAATTTCCCAAGTTGAGGCGTCGAAGGATATGGGAGCTAGCTGTAGGAAGACTTCTTCTGCTGCTAGGTTGGCATAGTTGGCTTCTTTGACTAACCGCACTACACCTCGATGGATGACGCTAACACCTTTGGGTCTGCCTGTAGACCCGGAGGTATACATTACATAGGCTAGGTTGTCAGCCGTCACGCTGCTAATAGGGTTTTCCTGGCTCTCTGGCTTAATGGCTTCCCAGTCAGTGTCTAGGCAGACTACTTTGGCTCGATGTGAGGGAAGTTTCTCAACCTGCCGCTGTTGGGTCAATAGGACTGGGACTTGGGCATCCTCCAGCATGAAGGTGAGACGCTCTTGCGGATATGCCGGGTCTAGTGGTAAGTAGGCTGCACCTGCTTTGAGGATGCCTAGGAGTCCTACTAATATATCTAGCGATCGCTCTACACAAATCCCCACGCATATCTCTGGTCCTACCCCCAGCCCTTGCAGGTGGTGTGCTAATTGATTGGCACGGTAATTGAGCTGCTGGTAGGTAAGTTGCTCGCTTCCAAAGACTGCGGCAACAGCGTTAGGAGTTTGCTCGGCTTGGGCTTCAAATAACTGATGGATACAGGTGTTATTCGGGTAATCAGTTTGGGTGTTATTCCACTCCACCAGCAACTGATGTTGTTCGGCTGCTGTCAACAGTGGTAAGTCTGACAGACGCTGTTGACAGTTGGCGACAATGCCTTCGAGTAAGGTCTGGAAATTCCCCAGCATCCGAGTAATGGTGGCTGAGTTGAAGAGAGCGGTGTTGTATTCCAACGAGGCTCTCAGTCCTTGCGCCGTCTCTATCATGAATAGGGTTAGATCGAACTTCGCCGTTCCGTTTTTAATCTTCAGGGAGTTGACGGTCAGACCTGGTAACTCCAAGGCGGAGGTTGGAGTGTTCTGTAGAACGAACATCACCTGGAACAACGGCGTGCGGCTTCGGTCTCGTTCGGGCTGTAGTTCTTCTACGAGCTTTTCAAAGGGTAGGTCTTGGTGGGCATAGGCTCCTAAAGCTACCTCGCGCACTCGACCTAGCAGTTCTGGGAAACTTGGGTTGCCACCAAGGTAGGTACGCAGGGCTAGGGTATTCACAAAAAATCCAATCAGACCCTCGGCTTCCATCTGGTTACGACCGGCGATGGGAGTGCCTACGATCATGTCTTCTTGCCCGGTATAGCGGTAGAGGAATGTCTGGAATGCTGCTAACAGGGTCATGAACAGCGTGACCTGCTCCTGCTGGCTCACGTCTTTGAGTGCCTTGGTTAGGTTTTCGGGTAGATCCAGAGATTGGTACTCACCCTGATAGGTCTGAACTGGTGGGCGCGGGTAGTCAGTGGGCAGTTGTAGTATGGGCAGGCTGCCATTTAGCTGCTGTTTCCAGTAGTCCCGCTGAGACTCTAAAACTTCACCCTGTAGCCACTCGCGCTGCCAGTGGGCAAAATCAGCATATTGGATGGGCAGTTCGGGGAGGGGTGAGGGTTTGCCAGTGGAGAAGGCATCGTAGAGCGCTGCCACTTCCCGCAAGAAAATATCGTCAGACCAGCCATCATAAACAATGTGGTGTATGGTCACGAGCAGCATATATTCCGCTTCTTTTAGGTGCAGGAGTTTGACGCGAAACAATGGCCCAGTAGCTAGGTCGAAGGGTTGTTGAGCCTCCTCGGTGGCAAGGCGTTGAGCTTCAGAAAGTCCCTGGTCTGGAGGAAGTTCTCTTAGGTCTATTACTGGCAGTGTTAAAGCTGTATGTAGGGAGATGACCTGCTTGGGTTGCCCGTCCACAGATGGAAAAGTAGTTCTGAGGACTTCATGGCGTCGGACAATTTCACTCAAGCTCTGCGAGAGTGCGGTTACGTTGAGTAGACCGGTTAAGCGAAAGGTAGCGGGAATGTTATAGGCAGGGCTGTCTGGTTCCAATTGAGCGAGCAACCACAGTCTAGCTTGAGCAAAGGAGAGGGGGAGGTCTCCGTCCCTTGGGACAGGCAATATTGGGGAAAGATTGGAACTGGTGGCAGCATTAGCCTTGTGCAGAAATGCGAGGATTTCTGCTTTGCGCTCTTTTAGCTCTTGCAGCAGGGCAGGTGTCAGTGTTTCCTTGGGAGCTTTATAGCGCAAGCGATCGCCTTCGTTCCATAGCTTCACGTCTAGACAGCGAAGCTCAGACAAAAACTCATCAATCGTTTTCATAATTCTCCCTCTTCATAATCGTCCATTGTGTCGCTCTCATTAGCCTGCAACTCTTGCACTGCCCAACGAACTGTCTCAATGCGACCGCCTAAGTCAGCCACAGTAGGTGCCTCAAATAAAGTACGCAGCGGTAGTTCCACTCCGAAGGCTTGGCGCAAGCGAGAAATAACTTGGGTAGCCAGCAGGGAATGTCCCCCCAATTCAAAGAAGTTGTCATGGACGCCGACCTGCTCCAGTCTCAAGACTTGAGTCCAGATATCAGCTATCTGCTGCTCGATCGGAGTACGAGGAGCCACAAACTTGACTGACTGGTCGGGTCGTGACTGGTCAGGCGCTGGTAGAGCGCGGTGGTCTACTTTGCCGTTAGGGGTTAGGGGTATGGTGTCTAGGAAAACAAAGGCTGATGGCACCATATAGTCAGGGAGCTTCTGTTTGAGGAAGCATCGCAGTTCGTCGGTAGTGGGTTTTTGCTGTTGGTTGGAAACAATGTAGGCAACTAAACGTTTGTCATTTTCTAGGCCAACCCTTGCTGTTACTACACACTGCTGCACAGTAGGATATTGGGATAGAGTTGACTCAACTTCTCCCAGTTCGATGCGGAAACCACGGATTTTGACTTGATTGTCGATGCGACCAAGAAATTCGATATTGCCGTCGGGTAGGTAACGGGCTAAGTCGCCAGTTTTGTAGAGCCGATCGCCTTTTAAATTTTGGATTTTGAATTGGGAATTTAAAAAAGAGTTAGGAATGAATTTCTCTTCTGTTAAATTTTGGCGATTGAAATAGGATCGGGCTAAACCATCGCCGCCAATGTATAGTTCACCCGGGACTCCAATAGGTACGGGTTGCAGATGGGAGTTGAGAATATAAATTTGCGTGTTGGCGATAGGACGACCAATAGAGGGTGAGGGGTAAACTTTCTCATTTTCACCTCTTCTGGGAATACATAAGGTAAATGTGGAATAGGTAGTGGCTTCAGAGGGTCCGTAGAGATTGAAAACCTGTTGAAGGGTTGTCTGCTGATAAAGTTGGTTGACCAGTTGCTGGGAAAGAGGTTCACCTGCTAAGTTGACAGTCTGCACGTTTTGGGGTATTGCGTTGGCTCTGAGTAATTCGGCTATCGCACTGGGGACTGTGTTGATTAGAGTGACATCTTTAGCTGCTTTTAGGGTGGGTAGGTGTAAAGCGTTTTGGGCCAGGATGACTTTACCGCCACAGCTTAGGGGAACGAATAGCTCGAAGACGGAAAGGTCAAAACAGATGGAGGTGGAAGCGAGGACTCCAGCGAGTTGTTTTGGATTAAATACGGTTTGCGCCCAATTGATAAAGTTAACTGTACTGCGGTGCTCTATGGCGACTCCTTTAGGGAAGCCTGTGGAACCAGAGGTATAGAGGATATAGGCTAGGTTGGTGGGGTTGACGTTGCTTTTTGGGTTCTCTGGGTTTTCTCGATTAATGATTTCCCAGGTTTTGTCTAGACTGATTACTGTTAATTGTTCAGGGTTGCTTGGGGATTGTTCGTTGCTGTCAATTATGTTGGTTGAAACTTTTCCTGAAGCGTACAATGAATTCTGAATAATTTTTGAAGTTGTCAGGAGCAACGATAAGAGCGAATCTTCGAGCATGAAGGCGAGGCGCTCTTGGGGATAGGTGGGGTCAAGGGGAATGTAGGCTCCGCCTGCTTTGAGGATAGCTAGGAGGGCTACGAGCATTTCTAGCGATCGCTCTAGGCAAATTCCCACGGTTACTTCTGGTTCCACACCCATTTTTTGCAGGTGGTGTGCTAGTTGATTGGCACGGCAATTGAGCTCCTGGTAGGTTAATTGCTCGTTTTCAAAGACTACTGCAACGGCGTTAGGAGTTCGCTCTACTTGGGCTTCAAATAATTGATGGATGCAGGTATTGTTGGGGTAGTCAATTTGGGTGTTATTCCACTCGACTAGGAGCTGATGCTGTTCGGCTTCTGTTAACAGCGGTAAGTCTGAGAGGTGTTGTTCTGGGTTAGCGACGATGCTTTTTAGTAAGGTCTGGAAATGTCCCACCATTCGAGTGATGGTTGCAGCCTCGAATAGGTCTGTGTTGTATTCAACCCCACCTTTGATGCCCTCTGAAGTTTCTTCCAGAGCGAGGGTTAAATCCAACTTTGCTGTGCCGTTATGGACTTCCAGAGGGGTTAGACTTAGACCCCGAAACTCCAAAGCCGCTATCAGGGCATTCTGGAAAACAAACATCACCTGAAACAGGGGGGTTCGGCTCAAATCTCTTTCTGGTTGCAGTTCCTCTACCAACTTCTCGAAAGGCAAATCCTGGTGAGTATAGGCTCCCAAAGCCACCTCACGCACCCGACCTAGCAATTCCCGGAAACTTGGATCGCCTGAAAGCTCAGTTCGTAGTACCAGAGTATTGACAAAAAATCCAATCAACCCTTCGATTTCAACGCGGTTGCGATTAGCAATGGGAGAACCAACAATAACGTCTTCCTGACCTGTATATCGGTAGAGCAGTATCTGGAAGACCGCCAGTAAGGTCATAAACAAAGTAACGCCTTCCTGCTGCGAGAGCGCTTTGAGGGCATCGGTACTTTTCTTAGGCAGTTCCAGAGATTGCCTTGCACCTCGATAAGTTTGAACAGGAGGTCGGGGGCGATCCGTGGGCAACTCCAGCACAGGCAACTGACCACCTAGATGCCGCTTCCAGTAGTTAAGCTGAAACTCCAACACCTCACCGACGAGCCACTCGTTCTGCCAGACAGCAAAGTCAGCATATTGGATAGGTAGTTCAGGCAATGACGAGGACTTCTCGGTGGAAAAAGCTTCATAAAGCACCGACAATTCCCGCATAAACACACCAAGAGACCACCCGTCGGAAACAATGTGGTGCATGGTCAAGAGAAGCAAATGTTCCTCTTTTCCCAGATGCAGGAGATTGACGCGAAACAAGGGTTCATTAACCAAGTCAAAGGGGCACTGAGCTCCCTCAGTAGCCAACCGTTGAGCTTCCACCTCCCGTTCAGTCTCAGGAAGTTTCCGGAGGTCTACTATCGGTAATAGCAAGGTAGCAGCAGGACGAATGATCTGAATTGGCTGCCCATTCACAGCACTAAAGTTAGTCCGTAGAGCTTCGTGACGCCTCACAATTTCACTTAAGCTCTGCTCTAGTGCCGTCACGTTGAGCGAACCTTTCAAGCCAATAGCGTTAGGGATGTTATATAGGGGTGTCCCAGACATCAATTGGTCGAGGAACCACAGCCGCTGCTGAGCAAAGGACAGAGGCAGGTCTCCCTCGCGTGAGATGGGACTAATTGGCAGAGCCTGTAGACTCCCTTCTTCGGCTCGACAGGCTGCCTCCACGATCTTTGCCAAGCCCGCTAGGGTGGGTTCTTCAAAGAGAGTATGCAGGGGGAGTTCCACTCCGAAAGCTTTGCGGACGCGAGAAATGACTTGGGTAGCGAGTAAGGAATGTCCCCCCAACTCAAAGAAGTTGTCGTGAATACTTACCCCCTCAAGCCTGAGGACTTCGCTCCAGATGCCCGCCAGCAGTTCCTCAAAAGGGGTAAGATGCGGCACAAAAGTTTCTTCCAGATCTGACCTTGTCCCATCAGGCACTGGCAGAGCGCGGCGATCCACCTTACCATTGGGTGTCAGCGGCAGAGCTTCAAGCTGCACAAATGCAGAAGGTATCATGTGGTCGGGCAGTTTCTCCTTTAGGTAGCGACGCAGTTCACTGGTGGAGAGGACTTGCTCCTGGCTCGGAACCACATAGGCTACTAAGCGCTTGTCACCAGGGTCGTACTCCTGGTCTATAACTACGGCATCCTGCACAGCCCGGTTTTGCCTCAGCACTGTCTCAATCTCGCCTAGCTCAATGCGGAAGCCACGAATTTTTACCTGATTATCGATGCGACCGAGAAACTCAATGTTGCCGTCCGGTAAATAGCGAGCTAAGTCTCCAGTTTTGTACAGACGTGCTGCGGGAGCGTCACTAAAGGGGTTGGGGATAAACTTCTGGGCTGTCAACTCAGTCCGGTTGAGATAGCCCCGGGCTAAGCCGTCGCCGCCGGTGTACAACTCGCCGGGAACTCCGATGGGGACAGGCTTCCGGTGGCTATCCAACACATAAACCTGAGTATTGGTAATGGGGCGTCCGATGGGGACGGAGTTACCGAGTTGGTCAGGCTCTGTTATTGGGTAGCAGCAGGTGAAGGTCGTGTTCTCGGTTGGACCATAACCGTTGATTAGCTTACAGTCTCCTATTTTTTGGAGAAATTTCTGGACATGAGGAACAGATAAAACATCACCGCCAGCTAATAGTTGACGCAAGGGCTTTAAATCCTCCAGTCGCTCATCCACCATTAGGTGAAACAGACCCGCTGTGAGCCACAGAGTTGTGATTTGGTATTGCTGGATAACTTGTCCCAACTCTTCCAAAGATGGCGTATGGGGGGGAAATATCACCAGCCGTGCACCGTTAAGTAGGCTGCCCCAAATTTCCCAAGTTGAGGCGTCGAAGGATATGGGAGCTAGCTGTAGGAAGACTTCTTCTGCTGCTAGGTTGGCATAGTTGGCTTCTTTGACTAACCGCACTACACCTCGATGGATGACGCTAACACCTTTGGGTCTGCCTGTAGACCCGGAGGTATACATTACATAGGCTAGGTTGTCAGCCGTCACGCTGCTAATAGGGTTTTCCTGGCTCTCTGGCTTAATGGCTTCCCAGTCAGTGTCTAGGCAGACTACTTTGGCTTGATGTGAGGGAAGTTTCTCAACTTGCGGCTGTTGGGTCAATAGGACTGGGACTTGGGCATCCTCCAGCATGAAGGTGAGACGCTCTTTTGGATATGCTGGGTCTAGTGGTAGATAGGCTGCACCCGCTTTGAGAATACCGAGAAGTCCCACCATCATCTCAAGCGATCGCTCTACGCAAATTCCGACCAGCATTTCTGGTTCTACACCCAATTTTTGGAGGTGGTGTGCTAGTTGATTGGCACGGCAATTGAGCTGCTGGTAGGTTAGTTGCTCGTTTTCAAAGACTACCGCAACCGCGTTGGGAGTTTGCTGGGCTTGGGCTTCAAATAACTGATGGATACAGGTTTGATTGGAGTAATCTGTCTGGGTGTTATTCCACTCTACCAACAACTGATGCCGTTCGGTTTCTGTTAACAGCGGTAATTGACCAATTGGTTGCTCGACATTAGCGACAATACCCTCAAGCAAAGTCTGGAAATGTCCTGCCATCCGCACAATTGTAGCTGCGTAAAACAAATCGGTGTTGTATTCAAACCGACAAGACAGCCCTTCAGGTGTATCAACAATATCCAGGGTTAAATCAAACGCGGTAATTCCTCTGTCAAACTGGAAGTCATCAAATCTTAGACCTTGTACCTCCACAGTTTCATTAGGTACGTTTCGCAATTGGAACAATACTTGAAACAGAGGAGTATGACTCAAGTCTCGGTCTGGTTGTAGTTCTTCCACCAGTTTCTCGAAAGGAATACCCTGGTGTTCATAGGCTTCTATTGCTACCTTACGGACTGTAGCTAAGAGTTGAAGGAAAGTTAGCTTACTATCAACGTAAGTTCGTAAAACTAGGGTATTAATGAAAATCCCAATCAGTGTCTCTGTTTCTATGCGATCGCGTCCTGCGATCGGCGCTCCCACAACAATATCTTCCTGACCTGTGTAACGATGAAGCAATATCTTAAAAGCTGCCAACAAGGTCATAAACAACGTTACCCCTTCCCGTTGACTCAGAAGCTTCAGCGATTCAGTCAGGGACTTGGGTAATAACAGGGATTGCTTTGCACCTCGAAACGTTTGCACGGGCGATCGCGCTCTGTCAGTCGGTAACTCTAATACAGGTAAGTCACCGCCCAGTTGTCCCCTCCAGTAGGCAAGTTGTGACTCTAAGACCTCTCCCTGTAGATGCTGTTGCTGCCAATAGGCAAAATCTGCGTATTGGATAGGTAATTCAGAGACAGTCGATGGCTTTCCAGCACCAAAGGCTTCATAAAGCAAGGCGAGTTCTTTGAGGAGAACTCCCACAGACCAGCCATCAAAGATAATATGATGCAGGGTCAACAGCAGGATATGTTCTTGTTCGCCAAGTCTCACTAAATTGGCTCTGACCAAAGAACCAAACGCTAAATTAAAGGGACGTTGGGCTTCTTCTGTCGCTAGTTGTTGGAGTTTGGCCTGCTTATCTTGGCTTGGTAAATTACTAATGTCTACAATGGGTAAAGTCAAGGTCAAACTTGGAGCAATGACTTGAACTGGTTTCCCATCCACAGCCGCAAAGCTAGCACGTAAGACTTCGTGGCGACGCACAATTTCATTAAGACAAAACTCCAGCACTGCTACATTGAGCCCACCGACGAGACGGATATTTGTGGGACGATTGTAAGCAGGATTCCCTGATTTTAACTGGTCTAGCAACCACATCCTAGTTTGTGCAAACGAGAGAGGAGCTTCTTTCTGATTTGCTCTTGGGGAGATGGTTTGGTGAGGATTAGCAACAGCCTTTTCCTTGAGTCTCTGCTCTAACAGCGCCCGCTTGGCTGGTGAGAGTTCAGCAATCCGTTTGTTGATATCATTCATATTTTCTGGCTTCAAATATCAAATTTTCTTAACTATTTATTCTTATTGGCAAGATTTTCATCCAAAAGGGCAGTACATTCCTGCACGCCCACACGTTCTTTCTGCAAAAATCCATCCTTTTCCCTCAAGCATTTCATTTCATCCTCAAGGGCAGCTTGGGCAGCAAACAGACAAGGTGTACTGTAGTTAACAAGAGAAACACCAGCATCTCTCAGTTCTGTTAAGCTACAGGGTGGAGATTTGCCACCTGCAATTTGGTTAAATACCAGAGGTTTGTCCAGTTGACTTTTTAGGATTTTGATTACGTCTAGATCCTTGATTCCATCAGCCAATATAGCATCAGCTCCCGCCACTGAAAACGCCTTTGCTCTATGGATGATTTCATCAATATCTGTTGCATCTGTCCGAGCCACCACAAAAAGTTCTCGGCGAGTTGCTAGAATACTTTTCAATTTTTCCAGAAATTCATCCAACTCCATCAGGAGTTTGCCATCAAAATGACCGCATCTTCGAGGTCGCTTTTGATCTTCAATAATCACCCCCGCAACTCCAATAGATTCCAACAGAGATACTACATGACAAGCAACTTCCGTATCCACATAGCCGTCATCAATATCGACGATAATATAATGATGGGGCAGCACGGTTTTGACTCGTTGGACAAATGCTACAATATCAGACCATGCAATAAACCCAATGTCTGGTAAGCCGTAATAGCTAGCAGCGAAACTGAACCCACTAATAAAAATGCCGTCGTAATATTTTCCAACTACTGAGGCTGAAAACACATCATAAACCCCTATAAAAGGAATGATATCTCGTACCATGATTTCTTGACGCAATCGTTCTCCAAAACTGACAATCATGGGTTTAGTTTTTGGGTGAAAATTCGATGATGGCATAGTTACTCTCTCTTGTCAAGAAGTTTTTGCACCTCTTGATCCGTGAGGGATTCCAACTCGACTAGCAGAGTGGTTAATTCATCAGACCTTACCGTTTCTGCTTCTGCTTGAATTTGAGCAATTTTTACTGCCATATTGGCGACTGTTGGTTGCCCAAAGAATATGGAGAGTGATAATTCAACCTGTATGGATTCAAGCACGCGGTTGACAATTTGAGCCGCCAAGATGGAATCTCCTCCCAACTGGAAAAAATTGTCATGAATACCGATTGACTTAACCCCTAAAACAAGAGACCAAATATTCACCAACTGTTCTTCTAGGGGGGTACGGGGAGGGACAAATTCCGGTCTGGGGGCTGTCGGATCTGAGGGTTGAAGTCCTAGTTTTTCAGCTAACCCAATTCGCTGTAGTTTGCCTGTGGGACCTTTGGGAATTTCCTCGACAAATAACACCACACGGGGGACTTTAAAATCAGCCAGTTTCTGAGCGACAAATTCTTTGATTTCTTGCTCAGTCGCCGAAGCATTCTCTTTAAGAACTATGGCGGCAGCTACCTCTTCACCTAAAAGCGTATGAGCCGCAGCAAAGGTAACTACCTGTTTTACAGCCGGATGTTCTAACAGCACTTCATCCACTTCACGGGGAAAAATTTTCTCTCCACCCCGGTTAATTGTTTCTTTAATCCTGCCTTTGAGGAAAAGATAGCCGTCGGTATCTAAAGAGCCTAAATCCCCAGTTCTAAACCAGCCTTTGGTAAAAGCACTCTCGTTCGCTTCGGGATTATTTTCGTAGCCTGATGTGACATTCGCACCTTGGATAACGACTTCCCCAATTTCCTCGGCTGGTAGCAAGTTACCCCCCGGATCCATAATTGCCACTTCAGGACCAGCAGCTATACCTACTGAACCCGGCTTACGCTGATGTGGTGGTAAGGGATTGCTACTCATTTGATGAGCAGCCTCTGTCATGCCATAGGACTCAATAACTGGCACATTAAACACGCTTTCTAACTCGGCCATGACTTGAGGAGGCAAAGGAGCAGAGGAGGAGCGAATCAACCGGAGTGGGCAACGGACAATAATTTCGCGGTTTGCCTCGGTTCTGGCAAGAATCGCTTGGTGCATTGTTGGAACAGCACTATACCAAGTGGGATGAAAACTTTCTAACCAGTCAAAGAATTTGGGAGCATAAAAGCCTGAAGTACAAACTACGCTTGCCCCAGCACTAAGGGAGGACAGCAAAACCCCCACCAGCCCATGAATGTGAAACAGTGGCATCACATTCAAACAGCGATCGCTCTGGCTCAACTTTAGGGCAAGTTGAATATTCTCGGCTGAAGTACACAAGTTGGCATGGGTTAAGGGGACTATTTTAGGACGAGAGGTAGTCCCTGAAGTATGTAGCACTAACGCTACATCTTCTGGTTGAGCCAAGCCCCCCGAAGCAGGAGACTGTGGCTCACCGCCACTGAGAGTAAAAATGCCTGCTTCTGCTGTTAAGACAGGGGAAAGTTCGATAATCGGAATGCCTCGTTGTTTGGCTGCAATTCTGGCAGGCTCTGCAAGTTGTGACTGAACAATCAGTGCTTTAGCATTCAAATCCGATAGATAAAAATCAAATTCCTTCGTGCGATAAGCTGGGTTGAGGGGAGCACAAGTAGCACAAGAGGCTATGGCTAAAAAAGCCACTGCCATCTCTGGACTATTGGGCAGCGCAACTGCTACTCGGTCAAAGCGACCTATACCTAAGCAATTGAGTTGGCTGATTACAGAGTCAATCTGCTCAAGCAAACGGCGATAGGTAAGCGGTAAGCGCTCAGGAGAAGAAATAGCAATGGAATCGGGATTTTTTTGGGCTTGAGCTTTCAGCTTTTGATATATTTCTTTATGAGAAAACAGTTGACTTAACATTTATGATTCTCCGGTATCATCTCTTACTTAGTCGAAGCAGAGGCAAGCTTTTTCTCCAATTTTTCTGTGTATCTCTTCTTCACCTCTTAGCCATTGGTAACAAGTTAAGCCTGTATGGCAGTTGTCAAGGGGATTTGAGAAGATGTGTCAAAGAAATATTGGTTTTTGCCTCGCTGTCGATCAGGGAAAGGTGCAACAATTAACTTAACATTGGGCTTTCGTTGAGATTTAACAATACCTAAATCTCGGTTTTCGGGCGCGGCGAAATACTGAATGGGGTCAGTGGCCTTACCTTTTTGATGAGCTACATAAAAATGGTAAAGACCCCGGTAAATCATTTCTAATGAAATCGAAT
>NZ_JAUBOZ010000143.1:0-15336 GCF_036700475.1 Microcoleus sp. T2B6
GTCCTTTTTGGACGGGCGGGACGCCCATCCCACAATAACAATTAAAATTGTAAGTTATTTAATTCGCGCTCCTAAGAAATAAAGAGGGTATTTAAGTTAGATTTGGTATTAGTCCTCATAGCGAGGACTTTCGCTATAAGCCCCGTGGAATTCATTCCCGCTAAGGACTACCGGGTGGGCGGGAGGACTGGGCAGATGACAGCTTCAGATCAACCTGCAAAAGTGCTGTAAAAACAAACGATTGCGATTAAAATTTAGTAGAAAAACATTGAGCTGATTCGCTATTCATAAAAACTTACTCTGATTCCCCAATAAGAGTAAATGCCGCCCAATTTCGCGGCTGGGGATGAGTTTTCATCGTGGTTAACATTGCTTGCCGCAATGCCTGTGCTTTGTCGGGATTATTTTGCAAGTTTTGATAAAACGATCGCATCAATTCGGATGTCGGCGCATCGGGAACCGCCCATAAAGAAACAATTACACTCGGCACTCCTGCCGAAATCAAAGCGCGCGACAAGCCAATCACGCCATCCCCGGTAATTCTGCCTTCTCCAGTGTTGCAAGCACTCAAAACGACTAAATTTGCTTGCAGTTTCATATCGAAAATCTCTTCTGCGGTCAATAAGCCGTCATCGGTACCAGAGGGGGCCAGCGCGATTGCACTTCCCAATCCGCGCACATCATCCAGCAATCCATGTGTTGCCAGATGAATAATCGATGCTTGGGGCATTTTTGGGACGATCGCAGCTTTTGTACCTTGAGCGCCTGTGATGGCTTGGGTTTTGAGCAAAGGGGCGATCGCTCTGGCTTCGGCTTCGGCTCCAGGTAGAGGAGACAATTGCCGTTTGGGTTCTCCCGGAGAGAGAGACACACTCGGCATCGTGGGATTGCCCAAGACTAAAGCGTTACCGCTATGGGATGCCTGAGATGCTAACTTCTGTCGTTGTTGTCTGGTTAATGCCAGAACTTGAATCGAAGGTGCAGTTAAGATGGTGTGTTTCTCGATTAAGTAAGTGCCGTTGGCATCTTGCAGAGCGGGGAAAGGCACTTGGAAGAGCGAAGCTTGAGGAATGAAAATGACATGGGCATTGGGATCTTTTGGTAGAAGCGTTTGAATTGGATCGATCAGCAGTTGATGCAGCGTCGGTAAATCGGGTTGGGTTTGAAGAACGGGGGAACTGCCACGACTGCGGACGGCAAGGAATTCTTGATTGCCAATAATTAGATCGGCTAGGGAGACTTTGTGCTGCTGCCAGAGAGGTTTGAGGTCTACCTGGCGGAAGGTGATTTCGCCCGTGGGTTGAATCACCCAAATGTAGAGCGCGGATTCTCGCCCTACTTGTTTGCCCTGAATCTGAAAGTTGTCGTAGATGATGGAATACTGCACCAAAGTGGCGTTCTGTGCTTTGGCGATTTGTCGGATTTGATCCTGGTTGGGAGAAGTGTTAATAACGGGATTGGTAGAACCTGACGATAAGCGTTCTGTCAGGAGATCGACAAAGGCACGAGCACGTCCCCGTTCGGCAATTTCTAAAGCGGCGATCGGGTTATTCTGAGCCACTCGGACTGTTTGTAAAGTCCGATAAGTGTTAGCTTGTCCTTCAAAGATGGAGACTTTATTCGCGTCGTTGGAGCCGACCATTTGCCGCATCGATTCCCAAACTTGAATCCCATTGATGAGCATTTTTTCCGCTTCTGTGGGGTTACCAGCTTTCAAGAAAGCCACTCCGAGGTTGCTGAGTGCATCACCCTCCTCAAGGGGGTTTTTAATTTCGCGGGCGATCGCTAACTGTTGCTGTGAATACTCGATCGCTTTGGCATAGTTGCCCAAATAGAGGTAAGCGAGTCCCAAATTGCCGAGTGATCCACCTTCCCCGTCGCGGTCTTTAATTTCGCGGGCGATGGCTAAACTCTGCTGCATATACTCAATGCCTTTGGCATAGTTGCCCAGAGAGTAGTAAGCAACTCCGAAACTCCTCAATGCCACACTCTCCCCAAGGCGGTCTTTAATTTCGCGTGCGACGGCTAAACTCTGCTGTGCATACTCGATCGCTTTGGCATAGTTGCCCAGAGAATGGTAAATGACTCCCAAATTTCTCAGTACCCCACCTTCCTCTTGGCGGTCTTTAATTTCGCGTGCGACGGCTAAACTCTGGTGTGCATACTCAATGGCTTGGGCATAGTTGCCCAAAGAACGGTAAATGACTCCCAAATTTCTCAGTGCCCCACCTTCCCCTTGGCCGTCTTTAATTTCGCGGGCGATGGCTAACTTTTGCTGTGTATACTCAATGGCTTTGGCATAGTTGCCCAAATAGAGGTAAGCGCCTCCCAAATTGCCCAGTGCTGTCCCTTCTCCGTCCCGGTCTTTAATTTCGCGTGCGATGGCTAAACTCTGCTGTGCATACTCAATGGCTTTGGCATAGTTGCCCAGAGATTTGTAAGCGATTCCCAAATTGCCTAGTGCTGCGCCTTCCCCAAAGCGGTTTTTAATTTCGCGGGCAATGGTTAAACTCTGCTGTCCATACTCGATCGCTTTGGCATAATTGCCCAGAGATTTGTAAGCGATTCCCAAATTGCCTAGTGCTGCCCATTCTCCGTCGCGGTCTTTAATTTCGCGGGCGATGACTAAACTCTGCTGCATATACTCAATGGCTTTGGCATAGTTGCCCAGATAGCGGTAAGCACCTCCCAAATTGTTCAGTACCCCACCTTCCCCTTCGTGGTTTTTGAGGGCGCGATAAATTTGCAGTGCCTGTTGCCAAGAATTCAGCGCTGCTGGGAATTGGCGAGTCTGAAATTGTTGGTTGCCCTGCTGCCACAGCCGATCGGCCTCTGCTTCACTAGCCTCGATCGCCTGAGCAGCAGCCGGGAGTGGGGAGTGCGGAGGAATGTAAAAGGCAACAGACAAAAGGCAAAAGGCGAGGGGAAAGAGGAAGCCCGATCGCACTTTACGATTACTGGATTTGAGCAGTTTTAGCGAGAAAGGCTTCATGGGATTTAGGGTTTGGGCTGAGAAGCTTGTCGCTGTTGTTCGATCGCCCTAATTTGTCGCAATTGATCGCTCCAATCTTTCAAAGGTTCGGCTTCCGAACTTGCAAGAGCATCTAGCAATTCCAGCACAGCCGCTTGGCTTTGAGAAGTCTCAGAAGCTTTCCGCGCTTCGGCGATCGCGTCATACCACAGCCCCGACTCCGCATACAGGTCGATCCGCTGTTGGGGAGTTGGCGCGGCTGCAAGTTGAGTCTGCAACGACGCCGCAGGCCCAACGACTTGGATTTCTGCCGTCGCCACCACATTCCTCGAAGGAACATTCGGATCGCACACCAACACCACTTGCCACTGATAGGATTGCCCGATCGACAGTTGGGGCAGATTTGAGGGCAAAGCAACCGACATGATTCCTGGCTGACTCTGCATCTCGGTTCTGTAGAGAAGTTGTCCCGTGCGAGTAAACAGCCTCAATTGCAGCGGACGAGGAGTGCGATCGGGTACAAACCAGGTAAAGGTCGGATGCCCAGAAATCGTCTCTCCTACATGGCTAAACGGCACTAAGGCAGTCAATCTCGCCGATGAATTACCTTCACAACTGCCGCCGCGAGTGGTATTCGTCCCCGTGTCTTTCGGTTTAGAAGGGTTTTGAGGAGGAGTGTATTTTGCCAGCGCTACAGGGGCGATCCAGAACGAAACACTCAGCATTAAACTCGCAATGCCCGCAGAGTAAACGGTTCGACGCTTCAACTCGTGAGTCATCATCGCAATCCCCTCTGTAACTATTTCTACAGTAATCAACAATACACAAACACAATAGAGGACTGCCCGCAAGCGTCGTTTGCGGGAAGGTGCAATATTGGTGTCAGCAAGCCGTAGGGGCGGGTTCGCCAAGGGCCTTAAAGCTTGCAGACAGGTTAAATAAACCCGCCCTGCCCCATGAAAAATCCCCTTGCTGACATTGGTACAAGATGTCAGTTAGATATGACATCTTGCAGCACGATCGATTTGGGGGTTATTCGGAGTCGGGCGGGTTTATTTAACCTATTGGCTACGTTTTTGACTGTTGGCGAACCCGCCCCTTGTATCTTAAAAGAGGTAGATTGCGATTTACTGTTGGGTGGGGGCGGGTTTATTCAGATTGTGGGTACTTGTTAGATATTGTTGGTGAACCCGCCCCTACGGCTAATTGAGAATGCTGCAATATCTCATCTCAATTAGCTCCGATTTGACAAGCGTGAACCCAACCAATTACCAGAACCACCGCCGTTTTGCTGACCAGGTTAACTCGCACACTGTCCCCTTCGGTTGATTCGGGTAGCGCCGAAATGATCCGCCTAACTGTTTGGCTAAGTTCTTTGCAAGCTGGGTTCCTAATCCTGAAGGTTGAACTTTAGGGTTTGGATCTTCAGTTATTTCCTTGTCTCGATCCATTTGAGCCAAGCTAAGCGTTTCTGACTGAGACGGTTTCCCCCTACCATTATCCGCCACCCGAATCACCTGCCGATCGCCTTCTTGAGTGCAAATTACGGTCAAGCGAGTGGCTTCGATCGCGTGTTTGCCGACATTGCAGAGCGCTTCTTCCAGAAAGCGGCAGAGTGCTCGCTTGTGTTCCAACCGCAGATGTGAGGTGTTCAAGGCATCGAACTGCACAATTTTGAATTTGAGCGTTTTGAGGTAAGGCAGTTCTTGTTCTAGCGTGTTGCAATAGACCTTGTAGAGCAATTCATGCAATGGAGCCTGCAGGGCCAATTCGATCGCACTTCCCATGCGGAGATGCGGTTCATCCGCGATCGCTTCTCGTTGCACTGAGCCGTAAACTGCCCGTAATTCTTGATTCAGGCGTTGCAACTCTGGTAGAAACGGCGGCGGTGGATCTTGCTCCCCAACTGTTCTCAAAATCACCACTAATGTTTGTAAAGGCCCGCTATGAATCGCATTAAAAGTTTGTTCGATCGCAAATTGACGTTCCTCCAACCGCAGTCGGAGTTCCTGTTCGTGGCGATAAAATAACGCTGCCGTCAACCCAGCCCCATTCAACACGAGTACGAGCAATACAGGCACGATCGGCACCCACCATCCCAAAAGAATCAGCCAGTAACAGAGCGCGATCGGGCTAATGCTGGCGACTAAGAGCCCGATCAAAATTTTCCAGGGCGATCGCAGAAATCGTCCCAAACTCATCCCCAAGAGTCCCCAGACCGCAATCCAGAGCGTTTCCCAGCCCTCCCCCCAAACCTGAAGCAACGCTCGCCGATCGAGTACCGCGCTAATCATCTGGCTGGTTTCGTGGGCTTGCATTTCGACTCCGTAAATCCGTCCGGGATTGATGCCTGCGATCGCACCCGAACTTGCCAAATCCTTCGCGCTAAAAGACATCATCCCAATCAGCACAATTTTGCCTCGAATCCAATCCGGGTTGACCTGTCCAGATTTGATTTGGGCCAGGGAAAGCACGCGAAATGGCATTGTCCCGCTGCGAACATTCAGTAAAATTTGGTTCCCGCCTGCATCCGCCCCCACATATCCGCCAGAGTTTGACTGCACTCTGGTAAATTCAATGCTGCCAAAGCGCATCGCCTCCGGATCGCGAATTCCATTACCTAGCTTAATTCCTCGGGTTGCTAAATAGAGTTCTGCCAGCCGGATCGCGAAGGAAAAACGGTATTCCTGTCGATCGTTGTTAGTGCCCAATAAACTGCGGCGCTGGTAGCCATCCGCATCGAGTACGAAATCTGCAAAGCCAACCTGTTCGGGTGGTAGCGCGGGCGGAGGTTTGACGATAAAGCCACTGCGATCGGGCAGTGCAATCTCCACTCCGATCGCATTCTTGCTGCTGCGAAACACCGATGTTAGTTCAGCATTACCTGGTTCCACCGGAATATCGCGGACAATATCTAGCCCGATCGCGATCGGTCGATACGTTTGCAACCGTTTGAGTAAATCGGCAATATCGCGATCGGGAATCGGATAAGTTCTAGCGCGTTGAATATCTTCCTCAGTGATGCCGACAATTACAATCCGTTCATCCATTGACTCAGGAGGACGCAAACGCAGAAATCGATCGAACGCAACCAACTCCCAAAACTGAAGCGCACCGCTCAATCTAGCCATCATCACAGCGACAATCACCATCACCCCTGGAAGCGCTCCTCGTCCCCAAGTCGTGACGCCCGCTTTCACTGCTTGCCATCGATCGCGCTTCACTAATCAATCAATCCTTCTTCCCTAGCTCGCACTTCCGTTTGAATCCGCAGATTCTTATCATCCTCAGGATACACCTCTAGCACATCTCGAATCTTAGTCCAGTAATACTGCACAGTGCGTTCAGAAACATTCATCCGTTTGGCGATCGCAGTATCCTGCAAGCTCTCGTGAAAAGCAAATTGCAACACTTGCATCCAGGCGGGTTTGAGTTGGAGCCCATTGCGGATCTCTCTGGGTGTATAAATCCGCTCGTGCAGTGCCCAATCAACCATTGCCAGCAAGTCTTTCATCGGCTGGCTCTTATCGACAACTGTGAAGCCACCCATGTGATTGTCGATCGACGGTTTCAGCCAAACTAAAGTCCGAACATGGGCACTCTGCACCACAATATTCAGAGTCGGATACTGCTCCATCAACGTTTTGAGGAGTTGAAGCCCTGAATTTGCTTGCGCCGTTTCGCCGATCGTCTCTGGCATCACCAGATCCACAATCACCAAATCCGGGGTAGTCTGCGCTATTTGCTGAAGGGCTGCCTGAGCAGTCGGAGCCGTCAGAATGTCTGCCTCTGGATATTCTTGCTTCAGAATGTTAAGCGTGCCACCTAACACCATCGCATGGTCATCCACAACTAAAAATGTTCGTTTCTCCGGTTGAGGTAAAGTCTGGGGCATAGTGCATAAAATAAAAATAGTAAGGGATGCGGGAAAATCAGCGTCTTTAGTTTAGGTAATCCGTCATCTTCTTACAATAGAGGAATTACCGGGTTTCCGTCCTGCATCTGTCCGCCAACTGTGGTTGTGGAGGTCGGCAACGAGAATTGCGCTAAAGCGCAGTTCTGATGATTGTGTTGCAAAATCCGCACTTCATCGGAATTATTCATCTCTCTCTTCTCGAACTCTGCGTTCTCTGCGTCCTCTGTGGTTAAATCATTCCCATGCCACCGGAAACGATCTTACGCACAGATAACTCGATCGGAGATTTGATTATATTTCTATTATAATCCTGGTATCCTAGTAAGAATAAGGATAATTTCATGCCAGCAGAAGGTTCGTATCAAGCGATCGCGTACAATCTGGAATTTGAGGGAGAAATCCAACGGTTAAAAGCTCAAGTTCTCCTCAGTTGGGAAAAGGAAGCGCGCACTTTAAAGTGGTTCGGTTTAGCCGACGGGATGAAAGTTTTGGAAGCGGGTAGCGGGCCGGGATTTTTCACAGAAAAATTGTTAGAATTGCTGCCAAACAGTTCGGTAACAGCGGTAGAAATTGACCCGGTACTGCACGAAAAAGCAGTAGCATATTTGCAGGACAAAGGGGGCGATCGAGTAAATCGCATTCAAGCATCAGTTGCGGATACTGGTTTGGCGGCTAACACTTTCGATTTTGCGATCGCCCGTTTGCTGTTCGTTCACCTTCCCGATCCCGTCGCAGCAGCTAAAGAAATATTCCGCATCTTGAAGCCTGGGGGAAAACTGGTGATTATCGATAGCGATGCGGATCTGTTTTGGCTGACAAATCCGCCTTGGTCAGTCGAGATTGTCAGGGAGAAATTCAAGCAGGTGATGGCATCGCGGGGCGGCAATTTATGCGTCGGGCGAAATCTGTGCCGCATTCTCAAAGAAGCTGGGTTTGTTAGCGTTGATTTAGAAGCGGTTGTCAGCCACAGCGATATCATCGGAATTGAGGCGTTTCAACCTTTGCTGGACTCCGGGCCCATTTTGCAAATGGTCAAACAAGGGTTCATTTCAGAGTCGGAAATAGAAAGCTATCTGGTTTCGCGGGATGAGTTTGTAGCTGCGGGCGATCGATCGATGATGAGTTTTTGGTTGATGGCTTGCGGGGGAAAAAATCCATAAATTTAAGACCCATTTTTCACAAAACATTGATGTTCGGCCGCAGCAAAACCTCTAGCACTATCGCTAAATTACCAGCTAACAAAGCAAACTTATCTAACAGTAAAACAATAAAAAGTTCACACAATAAATTCTGCCCTCGCTATTAGGTTAAAGCTGCAGGTATAGCTCTAGAATCGTATCATATCAAATGCGCTAGCATCGTCGGGCGTCAAATCTACTCAACAGCAAAAAATCAAGGAGCGAGTAACCAGACTTGAGATAATCCATCTGCGTTAATCTGTGTTTATCTGCCCTCATCTGCGGTAAAAAAAAGAGAATGTATTAACCGCAGATGACAAAGGATTGACGCTGATTCACGCCGATGAAGAGAATAGAGATAAGAATAATTCCGGTCCTAATACCAATTTAATGTGAAGTTGCACATATCTCGATCCCCCTAAATCCCCCTGATTGTTGGGGAGTAGGGGTTGACTTTGAGAAGAATCTTGTCCCCCCTTAGTAGGGGCGGTGCGACCCCTACTCCCCGTGCCCGCCCTCTTGGCTAGGGGGGATCGGATTCTATGCAACCTCATAAAAAATTGGTATAACAGATTTAATATCAAAGTTATAAATTTTCATATTAGCGATCGCTTTTTTAAAGCTTTCATGTTCTTCGCCTTTCTTCTAAAATTTTTGCTGTCATAGGTATCACCATCCTATTTGAATATTACTAGCCCCTACCCAGCACAAACCAGGCAGGGGCATTCACTCACATTCTAACTTAATGAACTAGCTCGATCGCCCTTTTAGTCAACGCCTCAGCAGTCAACCCATTAAACGCCATCAACTGACCAGCACTAGCAGTAGTTTCCCCCCGCTTCCAAGCGAAAGTATCCCGCTTGCAATTGCTGCGGAGCATCACAGGTTCCAACATCCCAGAAGCACCGCCTGTCACGCCTATCAAGGCATCTCCGCCAAACAATTCGGCAAATTTCTCATCGCTCAAAAAGCCGCCGTCAGCTTCCGAACAAGTATCCCAAGCAACATCGCTAGCACGGTACAAACGCCGAGGATTGACAACAGAAACAATTCGCACTCCAATGCCTTCTGTTTCCAAAAATGCGGCTGCTTCAAACACTGGCATTAAAGTCATGTCGCCGACAACTGCAAACACAACTTTCTTGCTTCCCCCTTGATTGTGGGCGGCTTGCGGGGAATCGACTTCGTGCAGCACTATTGCACCGTCTTGCAAACCTTGGCGAGTCTGTTCAAGAGTAGTGCGAATTGGCAGCGGCGACTTGCTTGCAGTAATCACAACTCCCTTATTTTTAGCAGTCAAAGCCCACTCATAACAAGCTTGAATGCTGTTAGCATCCGGTGGAAACAAAGGAAACACATTTCCGTTCCGCATCATCGCCGCAAAATAAGCCTCAATTTCCGGCCGCTGGTGCGTCCAACCGTTACGGCCTTGTTCCAATGCACCCGCTGTAAATAAGGTGACAGTTGCCGGAGTTGGACGGCGCAATTCTGCCATTGCTTGGGTTACAGTTTGCCAAATTGGTAAACCGTTAATGGCAAAAGATTCGTAGGAACACCACAAACTCCGCGCTCCAAATAGCGATAAACCTACGGCTAAACCGGCGCAAGCATCTTCGCTCAAAGGTTCGTAAACTTGACCGTTGGGCGATTGATTGTACAGGTCATCTGTCGTCGGGTGAATAATCTTAAGAGCTTGGTTGATATTGGCAATTGCCGATGCTTCGTTGCCGTCAGCATTAGTCACAAGAAAAGTCCGATCGCACTCGCCGACTTTCCCTACCAAACGTCCCATTGCTGTTGTCGAAATCTTCGGTTCTCCCCCAACTGCAAATTCTTCTAAAGGCAATTCGCCTAAATCTGCCAGCGGCAATGTAAACTCAGTAACAACTGTTTTCGCCGCCGGCCCGCCGCCCGCACGCTCGCAATTTGTCCGCACCAACTCCCAAGCAGCAGCAGTCAAAGCGCGCTCTTTTAAAGCACTGATAATGTGCGGAGCATCCAGTGTATCTTTCGGATAAAGGTTGTGAGATTTTGCTCCGCGCGCGTGGACGCCGGCACCTTTTAACTGTTTGATAATAAACGCAGTTAATTTGCCGCCGAGAGCAGATTTTGCCGCTTTGTCAACTCCTTGTAAAACAGCTTTGGTAAATGCCATGCGCTGTTCGAGCGAAAAAGCAGTGCTGTCAACATAATCTTCCGGTTGATTTTTATCGTCAAATTCTTTGGCATCAACTAAGATAACTTCTTCAAAACCGTTGCCTTGCCAATAAGCAATCATTTCAGCATTAGTTTTAGTTGAAACCATGCTGTGATGTTCCTGAGAATATCCGTTCCAAACTAACACTGGCAAAAAGTTAGTAGCTTTGGGATAAGCAGTGTGGAAATGCGCCATGCTGCTCATCGGATAAGGTTCGCCCATGCCGCCGTCGCCCATTGTGAAAGCAAACAGTTTGTCGGGGTGCAAAAGCGCTCCAGCCATTGCGAAATGCTGCCCTTGTCCGAGGGGGCCGGCCGGTGCTAAAAGGCCGGGAATGAAACCGGAAAGATGTCCTAATAAACCGTCTTTTTCTCGGAATTTATCGCGCACTTGCTGCACGTTGAAAATTCCCATATCCTCTAAAGATCGATCGAGAAACATGGCGCTGTAAAAGCCGGGGGCGTGATGGCCCACTTCGGTGACAATGTTCTTGTGTCCCAGCATCACCAAAGCGGCATAGGCCTCAGCTTGGCTAGCAAAACCCCCCGGATGTCCCGATGCCTTGCTGGCGGTGACTTGCAGCGTCAGGTACCGCAGGGCGTCTGCTCCCAGCATCGTTTGAAAGACGGCGACGGGATCGGCAGGATCGGCGATCGACTTGCTCCCCTGGGCGATCGCAGGTGTTTTCCCATAAGTATCAAAACCAGGGACTGTTTCAGAAAAATATTGAATGCCTTCGCAAAAAGCGGGCGTTGTTGACGTTGCCTGCGGGGTAGTTGCTGTCATGCTTGATACCTGAAAAATTTGAGTTAGATTAATGTAAGAGTAATTTTATAGCTTCCGTGTTCCAAAAAATCATGAGTTCTATTATGTCAGTGATAAATAAGTAAAATATCTCAAATTTTCAGCTAATAAGTAGTTGTTTGAGAGCCCCGACTTATAAAAAAAAGCCGGGGTTCTGTGTTTACCCATTACTCATCCCTCTAAAATCTTAAATCGCCAATCTAAAATTGTTCCAGCCGTTCCCGGACATCGATATACAGCACAGTACCGCTTTCAGAAAGAGAAGGCACAGCCTTTTGATTCCGCAGCCAAACAAAAAAACTGCTTAGTGCAGGAGTCGGATCTTGATCGCGGCGCAGCGTGTAGATCAAACCTTCGCAAGGCCCATTAACGCGGCTAGTCGTGCAAATCGCTTTCTGGTTATTTACAATACCCACAGTCACATAATTTAGCTGTTTATTTCTGTTATAATTCTCAAGGCGCTGAGTCACTTGTTGGCAGCGAGTTAGAGGATCGTAGCCAGAACTAGAAAAGAAATTAGAATTCCAGCGAATCCAAGGCTCCCTGAACCCTTGCGGATTTTGATACACAGTCACCGGCTCGCCCGTGGAGGTATCGCACACAAATCCTCCATAACCCAGATTCGGTTGGTTTTGACCAGAGGCGCTGCTGATAGAAAGATTGCTGAGAATATCCAAGCCGTTACGCTTATTTTGTGATAGCAACTCCCTAAAAGCATCGATCGGGATTGCCGCGTTCAACCCGGTTTTTATCTCCTCAATCTGACCGTTCCACTGACTTCTAATTGTGCCAACAGTATCCCCCTGGCCGTGAATTCCTATTACCCTGCCATCAGCATCAAATACAGGCCCGCCGCTCATCCCGCGCCTGGTTACAGCTTGGTAGCGCAGACGATACCCTGATGAGGCGCGGCCCAAGCGAGAAGAGATGATACCAGTAGTAAACTCAAGTTTTCGTTCAACTCCCGAAATTGGCAGCGGATAGCCCGAAACGTAAATAGCAGAACCAACAACAGCACGTTCTGACTCGCCCATTGGTGCTACTGGATACTGTTCTCGGCTCTGAAACTGTATCAAAGCCAAGTCTATATCCGTGTCATTTTTAGGTAGGCGCTGTATTCTAATCGCAGCATAGTCCTTCTCCAAATGAGTGCGAATGCTGTATTTTTGAGCGAGGCTTGCCACCACATGATTAGCTGTCAGAACAGTGTAAATATTACCCTGTTTGGCAATAATTACTCCCGATCCACTAGCAAAAAAACCCAGCGTATTGTTGACTTCCACAGTTGTCAACGTCGCTAGCTGGGCAATTTCTTCGGCTGTTTTGGCACAGGCAGCATATTGTTGGCTAACAACCGCCGTCACTGTTAATGCACCTGTCAAGATGATTGTCAGCGCGTCAAACCGCAAACTCCACACATTCATCGATAACTCCCTAGATGAAACGAGGCGAACTGCCAATATATATAGCCTTTCTCAGTAACATGAGGTGCTCTCGCGGGCATAGGGCATAGCGCATAGAGCATAGGCCTCCGTCGGCATACCTCACCAAGATTGAGAACTGCTGTACTAATCGGAATTCCCCAACTGGATTTAACCATTTTTTCCAATAATTCCGCTGTTGGTTCACTTCCATCTT
The DNA here is from genome assembly GCF_036700475.1 of Microcoleus sp. T2B6. Lineage (NCBI taxonomy): Bacteria > Bacillati > Cyanobacteriota > Cyanophyceae > Oscillatoriales > Microcoleaceae > Microcoleus > Microcoleus sp. T2B6. The sequence goes on from NZ_JAUBOZ010000143.1 coordinate 12,705, forward strand.
AAAAAGCATAAACGCCAAAATTTGGATCTCGATACTTGCCCCTACAGTTAATCCCCACCAAGAAACCTTTGGCATGAAAAATCGGGTCGCGGCTCATACCGATTTTAACCTCATTGGTATAACCCAAGCTATAACCGTGAGGCAAAGATTTGGGTAGCAGCACCGAAACGAAGCCCGCGTCCATCGATTTTAGATTTTAGATTTTAGATTTTAGAGGCGACCCCACGGATAAATGCGGGGGCTTGAGGATTTTCGATTTTCGATTTTGGATTGACTCGACGGATAAATCACGTGGCGGGTACCACCTTTGAAATTCGTGGTCAGCGAAACTCCCAACCTCAGCACCCGCAGGAAAGCCGACTACCAGCATTGCCTCAGACACCGCTCCTGCCTCAAGGCTTAAGCGTGCTATTTTATACTCGATCGCGCTGCGAAACAGAACGATCGCCAGATCGGTATTGCCCAGCCGGCTCAGAACTGCTAGCAGTGGGTAGAGGAGGCAGTCGTCGGTGACAAGTCCGATCGCCACAACGTGCTATTTAGTCAGCACCGTATAGCTTTGGCCATGCTGCCGGACGATCGTCCCAGAACCAGGAGATATTCCCGTCGGGATGCGTAGCGCTGTTTGACGCACCAAATTTTCCACCTCAATCCTTGGAATTGGCGATCGGATGGAAAATTTGCCAATCTTTAAGGCTGTCGGAACGGTGGGGAAAAGGGGGCAGTTGCACGCCATCAACAGTGTTTTCCCCTAGCTTTTCCCTGACATCAATGTAAGGAATTTTACTGCTTTCATCAAAAGACGGCATCCCGACATATCCTTGGCGCCAAGCCAACAAATTATACAAAGAGCCGATCGGGTCTTGGCCAGGTCTGAGGGTATAAATCAAATTTTGACACCGCCCATTGACTTGATTCGCCGTGCAGATGACGTTCTGGCCGTTCATTTGGCCCGCAGTAATGTACTTAAGCATTCGTTGGCGGCGATAGGTTTCGAGGCGTTGACTCACTAATTGACACCGAGTGGCCGGATCGTAGCCAGAACCGGAGAAATAATCGGAAGTCCACTCAATCCAAGGCTCTACGGCACCTTGAGCGTTTTGGTACACTGTCACCGGCGCACGGGTCGAGGTGTTACACCAAAATCCACTTTCCCCCGGTACTTGCCGACCGTAACTCGATCCAGAAGCAACCGTCAGGCCGCTGAGGGCGATGGCTGTTGCCACCAAAACTTTTGTCAATAATTGCTGTCTCATGATTTTTTCCCTGTGTTTTATGAGATTCGGCACAAAAATCACCGAATGCTGCGATAACACCCTTGACACGCTTGTTCGTTACAACTCCGCTGACTTGGAAATTATGTTCTTCGCGACTTGACCAGAAACCTGTTTTTTTTACGAAAACATTTCGTTGTAGCCCTTATGCCTGGTTAAAAAACCCGGTTTTTTTGCTCTTGATGCGTAAGTTTTGATATTGTTCGCGACTTGCACGTTTCCTCTAACGGCGATTTCGGCGCTGTTAAAAAAAACGCTCCGAAGCCGAGCTTAAAATGCCCGCGCAAGTCGCAATTCTGTCCTCATTACTACTAATCCAGCTCGGGCTGTCGCAAACCGGAAAGAGGCTCTTTGCCTCAGATATTGGAATGGCTCGAATTGCAAGGGTACATCACACCTAGTGACACGATATTTGATATCACTTACGTGCTCGGTCGCGAGCTTGATCTGCTGAGACAGGTAGACTCCTGGGTTACTGCACTGAAGGGTAAAACCCATCTTGCTGGAGATAACACTAAAATCCAGGTATTAAAAAGAACTCTTAACTTGTTTTCATCTCCGTACTGCGGGAAATACTTCTAAGTGAGTGTAATCAGGGTCTAAGTGCTTTCTACCACCAAAATTCACCCTCCATACACTGACGTTTAGTGGAATATTAAAAACTATGAACCTTATCTGCAAACAGTTAGGATATTTAGGCGTTTGGTTAATTTTGATGGGCGGTAGCAGTTGTTCTAGCTCAGATGCAGCTACCTCAACCGAAAACCAGAGGCAACTCTCAGCCAGCGCCCCTCATTTCCAACACCTACAGCTAACGGGAAATCAAATTGAGGCTCGATCGAGTCAATTAACGCAGCCTTCTAACTCTGTTGCCTCAGTTTTAGGCAGTGCTGCCCTCTCAGAAAATACTGCCACCGTTACGGTTTATAAGGTAGATAATTTGTGTCAAACTCTGAAGCAGGAAACAGTTACAGGCCCAGAGAATCAGTTAATGTCATCGGCGGTTAATGAAGTGTTAAAGCAGCAGATTTTCGATAGTCTTGGTTTGGCTGGTTATCGCCTCAAGATCGATCGCGACCTCGGAATAGCTACCGTGGATCTGCGAGCCTCTGGAAATTCGCGGCAGAAATTGCAAAATTTGTCCAGTTGTCAGATGTTAGGTTTGTTCGGGGGCGTGCGCCAAACTTTAACCAGTTATGCTCCTTGGCAAATCAAAACTGTGCGTTTTACAGAGCTTGGGGAGGATATTTTGAACACGGTTAGAGAATAAGCTAGTGAACTAACCTGACGGTCAACGGAGTTAGAGTCGATAGGAGCGTTACCACTCCTACCTCTCCTTCAGAACGGAACGTGATACT
>NZ_JAUBOZ010000144.1:0-14906 GCF_036700475.1 Microcoleus sp. T2B6
CCCGCCAATTTTGGTTTGGGGTTTTTTTTTGCGATATCGACGGTGATGCTGAATAAAGTTTGAGGTTGTCCGGATTGGGCTGGAATTCTCAGGAAGCTTAATTGGTAGATGCACCCTGATTAATTAACTCCCCGCCAATTTTGGTTTGGGGTTTTTTTTTGCGATATCGACGGTGATGCTGAATAAAGTTTGAGGTTGTCCGGATTGCGCTGGAATTCTCAGGAAGCTTAATTGGTAGATGCACCCTGATTAATTAACTCCCCGCCAATTCTGGTTTGGGGTTTTTTTTTGGCGATCGCACCCCAAACCACGAATTTCCCCAAATTTTCCCAAAATGTCCCGAACAGGTGCACCTCGAACCGGAGACTAAATTAGTAGATGCACCCTGATTAAATAACTCCCGACCAATTTTGGCCGGGTTTTTTTTTGCGTATTACACTCAAAATCGCTAATTCTCAAATATTTTCCCAAACTGTCCCGAACAGGTGCACCTCGAACCGGAGACTAAATTAGTAGATGCACCCTGATTAATTAACTCCCGACCAATTTTGGTTTGGGTTTTTTTTTTGTGATCGCACTCTATACCACAAATCAGCACTAAATCAACGCCTGTCAGTGTTAATCTGCGTGTATCGCGGTTAAAAATCAGATTTGTCCTGAAAAAGGTGCTGTGAGGCTGGAGAAAAGTTTTAGTCCACAAAAGCAGATGGCGAGATGTGAAATAACTCTCCGAGTTTTTTTAATTGACCGACAGTTAGTTCTCTCTTGCTCATCATAACTTCGTTGAAAATCTCTTCACTCTCAAAGATTTCTAACAATTTTTCTGGCGAAACGTTATCTTCATGTATTAATGTTTTCACCAGGCCAATTCCTTTCAATGTAGGCCAAACTTCGTGTTCTTCTTCATAGTCATACACCAGTGTACCCAACACTTTTAAATAATCCCGATCGTCCGAGGTGATACTTGCTCGATCGAGAATTTCATTAATGCGAGTTTGCGTGGCGATTAATTCATCATCATTAGTGATTGGACGCGGTGGAAAGGTGGTAATGAGTTCCATATAGTAGTTGCTAGGAGTTTTTAAACCAACTGTCATTTTTCCAATTCTCCTTGTTATATTCGGCATGAGTTAGTACGCGACGGATGAAAATTAGCTGATATTCATAATCGATAAAGGTAATGAGTCGGTAGTTGTTGCCACTGATATTGAAAATTGTAAAATTTCCTACGATATCGGCCCAGAGAAAAACTTGGCGGACTTCGGCTAGGTTTTTCCATGCTGCCTCGGACGTTCGCTGATACCATTGTAATAAATTGGGTTCTGCATTGGGGTGTTTGTCCCAAAAGTCTCTCAGGGTTCTTTTGCTGATAACTCGCATAAATTTAAAAAAACAATCAGGTATCAATTCATCAAAATAAACTCATTGAGTATATTTTAAACTGTTTTATAAATGATCGCTGTAAAAACGAGAACTAGATTAGTAGATGCACCCTGATTAATTAACTCGCGACCTTCTTAAGGCGGGTTTTTTTTTTTGATCTATCGCACCCCAAACCACGAATTTCCCCAAATTTACCCAAACTGTCCCGAACAGGTGCACCTCGAACCGGAGACTAAATTAGTAGATGCACCCTGATTAATTAACTCCCGACCAATTTTGGCCGGGTTTTTTTTGGCGATCGCACCCCAAACCACAAATTCTCGCAAATTCTGCCAAAGTGTCCTGAAAGAGGTGGTGTGAGGCGGGAGATTAAATTAGTAGATGCACCCTGATTAATAAACCCCAGCCAATTAAGGCCGGGGTTTTTTTTGCTCGAAAGCTGGATTAGTCGATCGACCTACAACACCTCAAAAGACTGCACCTCAAGAACCGGGCCGATCATAGCAAAAGTCATCACATCCTTGCGGACTTCACCTTTGACACTTACTTTCAAACCAGCTTTTTTCAAGTCAGAAGAAGCATCCTTAAGTTCGTAAGTTTCGCCATCTTCGCCCACCAAAGCCCAAGTGCCCGGGCCTAATCCTTTGCGTTCAATTTCACCTTTGACAGTAATACTCATGCCGATCGCACCTCTGTTTTAATTGCTAAACGCGCCAGTCCGAAACACAGAAAAGCATTGACTATCAAGAATGTTTGTGCTACTAAACCAGTTCCCAATCCCCAGACGGCGGGAGACACAAAAGCATTCACCGCTAAACTGCTGGCACAACCGATCGAAATTGCGATCGCGATCCACTTCCACTGTTGATGTCCCAACAGCAAAGCAATCAAAATCCCAGGAACCAAAACGCTAGCAAAAAAGGGATTCAGCATACTGCTGCCATTAATTGCGCCGCCGAGTTCGGGAATAGAACTGCCCATCACCCGCAGCGGCCACTGCGGCAAGTCAAATACAAACAAGTTCCGCAGGAAAAAGAACCCAGAACTACCAGCCATCAAGCCGCCGGAAAAGCCCCAAGTCCACTGGAACGGAAAATAATTCCGCAAAAAGAAAGCCAGCAGGTAAGAACCGAGCACCATTGCAATTTTAGGCAACAGGGCGACTGCACCGCCGTCAATCCAAAAGCGGGGGTTGAGATAGCCGTTATCGCGCAGCCAGCGGAAGAAATCGCGGAAGTTGATTTGTCCGCGTTGGGCTAGCTGAACTGCTGCGGCTGCGTCTAGGTGTCCTGAACCAAAATGGTTTAACGGATCTTCAGTGACAGTTCGCGAGGACTGCAAGAGTACGCTGCGAATTTCGTCTGGTTCTGTGATGCCGGAAGCCTTGACAAGGGCTGCAACGGCTGCAACGTGGGGAGAAGCCATGCTAGTGCCTTGGTAGCCTTCAAATACTTCGGCACCAGTTTCCGGGTCGATCGTACTTTGCAGGATTTTGCCCATTTCAGAACCGCCGGGGGCTGCAATGTCAACCCCTGCGCCGAAATTCGAGTAAGAGGCTTTTTCGTCGTCGGGGCCGAGGGCGGAAACGCCGATGACGTGGGGATAGCGGGCGGGATAGGAAGCGGAACTGTCGCCGGAGTTGCCGGCTGCTGCGATGATGACAACGCCTTTAGAGTGGGCGTAGTCGATCGCCTCTTCCATTAACTGACTTTCGCCACCGCCACCTAAACTCATGTTGATGACATCTGCGCCGTTGTCAGCAGCAAATTTGATCGCTTCGGCGATGTCGGAAACCGTGCCGCCACCGCTGCCGCCTAACACTTTTAGCGGCATTAAAGCTGCTTCGTAGGCGATGCCCGCAACGCCGTAATTGTTGTTAGTTGATTGGGCGACTGTACCGGCGACATGAGTACCGTGGCCGTTGTCATCGTAGGCTTCGGCGCGATCGTTTACAAAGTCGTAGCCCGGTACAAATTTGGTTTCTTTTAAGTCAGCGACTGGAGTAATACCCGTGTCAATTATCGCTACTGTTGTGCCGCTGCCTTTGGTTTCGTTCCAGGCAGATTCTACATTGATGCTGCGGAGATTCCACTGCTTGGTATACATGGGGTCGTTGGGAATCTCGAAAGCGCTGTAGACAAAGTTCGGTTCAATGTATTCGGTATCTTTAGCCAAATTTGATTTTCTCAGGGCGTTTAGCAAAGTGCGATCGCCCTTAACTACATATACATTGTCCCCCGCTGAGAATTCGCTGTTGAGTTGCGGTGCGACTTGGTACTGTTGGGCGATCGCCTTTACTTGCTTGGCGATCGTGGCATTACCGACATCTTCGCGGAAATCCAGCACAATCGAGTCGTAAGTGCCTTGAGTAGCAAGTCCTGGGAAATTAGAAATCGCCCAGCCGAGACCGATTAAAAATAAGCACAGAAGGAAAAACTTTTTCATTGCCGATCGTCCGTTTAGGGAAGGCGTGTTCACCACAATAACCCACTTTTCACCGCCAGCGCCAGTTTTCCTTGCTGCGACTTGTGGGGCTCTCGCACGCGGGCGTTTGGTAGTTTTCGGCGGTGGCTGTTGCTAGATCAAAAATTGCTCTAATTTCTAGTTGAAATTGCAGAGCCAGTTTTAGGAGTTCAATTAATTGTATCATTAGAGAAGATGAGAAACAGAACAAGCGACTATTTTCAACAAGGGTATTGCATGGAAAGAGGTTTAATGTGGCTGCCGCTGCTGGCAATTTTTATAGGGCTAGCTTGGGCTGGATGGAACGAGTATCAAAAGCTGGAAGCGTATCGCGTCTGGGCCGAACAATTCGCTAAAGCCAAGTACGATATTTATGCTGTACTCGGTCAGCAAGAAGACAGTTTAACTTGGGGAAAACCTACTCGCAGCGGGCCTGTGAATTTGCAAACTTTTTCTTTAAAAGATGTGCAGTCGCTGCGGTTGTTAGTCAACTCTCAGGCAGTTGATTTAGACTCACCGCCGAATTCGGGAAGTCCAATCGCCCTCGAATTTTTGTTGAAAGATGCTGCTGCGGTGCAGGTTCCTTTTACAGAAATTCCTCTAGCGACTAAATGGGGAAAACACTTGCAGCAAGAATTGCAGCGCTTTAGGTAAAAACACTCTCCGGCTGGGCAGCGTATCAGATAGGAACTCGGCTACTTGAAATTACAAAAGTCTGTAAAACTGGTAGTAGAAATAGAACTTAGGCAACAAATCCTTTGAACTGCCATCTATAGGGGTAAAGTACGCACGGATCACCCGGAGGACATGAGTTATTGCAGTAAGTAATAGGAGTAGTGTTCCCGTGCTTAGCCTGCTCGTGTTCCGTGCGTACCTTACAGTTCAAGTTATTGACCGTAAGCATCCAGGATACAAGCCCCCGGATTCATCCGTCCAGAAATAAAAAACCTGTATCCGATGAAACTTGCCCCCCGAATTTATCTGTGGGGTCAATGCTTTAATCTAAAATCTAAAATCTAAAATCTAAAATCGATTGACCAGCGCGTCCTAAAACAGCTCAATTGCCAGCCCCCCAATCTGCGGAATGCAAACACAAGAATTTTTACAGCGCTATCAACAGGGAGAGCGCAACTTTGGTCACATAGACCTCAGCGGCGCTAGTTTAAGCGGTGTTAACCTGCGAGAAATAGACCTCACTGGTGCTAACTTGACCGGTGCTAATTTGAGCTGGTCTTTTTTGAGCAATGCCAAGTTGATAGGGGCTTGTTTGCGGCGCGCGGATCTCCGCAGTGCGGGGCTGGCTGGGGCGAACCTGAGCGGGGCAAATTTGAGCGGGGCAAATCTTGCTAAAGCGGATTTGCGCCTTGCTTGTTTGGCAGCGGCAGAACTCAATTGGGCCACGTTCCCCGAAGCGGATTTGGGCGGTGCTAATCTTCAAGGAGTTAAATCTGACCAAATTAATTTGGCTGGGGCTAAACTCGACGGCGCGAAGTTGATGGAGGCGGAATTGATGGAGGCGAATCTCAACCGCGCCAGTCTTGTTGGTGCTAATTTAACGGGTGCTAATTTGCGGGAAGCGCATTTGGTGGAAGCGAATTTGCGATCGGCAATTTTAATCGGTGTAAATTTGATTGAAGCTGACTTGAATGGCGCTCAAATGCGATCGACAAATCTGACAGGCGCTGACTTGCACCGAGCTGTGCTGGCGGGGGCGGATTTGACTGAGGCGGTGCTGGATAACGCTGATTTGAGTCGAGCTAATCTGGCGGGTTCTTATTTATTGAAAGCGAGTTTTAAGAAGGCGCTTTTGCTGCGAGCTAACCTGCAAGGAGTGTATTTGCTGCGGGCGGATTTGAGCGAAGCTAATTTGCGAAGTGCTGATTTGCGGAAAGCTGATTTGAGTGGCGCTTATTTGATGGATGCGATGTTGGGTGAGGCGGATTTAAGAGAAGCTTGTTTGATTGAGTGCCGTTTGATTCGGACGAATTTGGAGGGGGCGCAGCTTACGGGTTGCTGCATTCAAAATTGGCAAGTTCAAGATGTCGATCTGTCGAGAGTTGAATGCAGCTATGTTTTTACTGGGTTTGATTATACTGCGAAAGTTGCGGCAAATCGCTTTCCGGTCGATCGCGCTTTTGAGTCTGGGGAATTGGGGCGGCAGCATCAAGAGGACAGTTCTACTGTGAAGGTGTTTTTTGATGAATCTCCAAATTGGGAGGCTTTGGTTTTTACGCTGCGTCGGGTGGAGTTGGAAAGCCACGAACTCAAATTCAACGTTCAATTTTTTGAGTCTGCGGGAGAACAAAATTTACTGCAGCTGAGCGCGAACCGTTTGGTGAACGGCAAGATTTTGGGCGATCGCATTTTGGAGCTTTATCCAGATATGTTGGAAAAGGTTTTAGCCAAGGGCGCTGAAATTTTGAGTTTGCTCGACTTGGCTGTTCCTAGTAACAATGCGGAGCCGAGTAACAAGGAGGCGTTGCTTAGAAGACAGGAAATCTACCAGCGAATGGTGCGGCAAATTTCGTTTATTTTGATGTCTCAGACGCCGGATAAATTCTCCGAAAGTGTGCAGCGGCTGTTGGATTATTTGAAGCAGCAAGGTATCCCGACAGAGCAGATTCAAAAGAAAGTCATCAGTCAGGCGATCGTGCAGCGGGCCAAGCAAGACCCGGTGTTTCGGGAACAGTTGCTCACGTGGCAGAAAACGGCGTCCGATCGCGTTCGTTCTTCGATGATGGGGGAAGCGGTGCGGTATGCGATCGGCCTTTTATCAGAATAAATCGATATGTACGATCGGTACGGGAGATGTTCGCACGGTTTCTGGGACTTGCTGATTTACGGTATGAAAGGCTAAGTATGCAACTCGTATAAACCATTACATACCAAGCTTCGGGATTTTTAACGGATTTTTTTGATACCTTGATTAAGCAACGTGTTTGTGTTAGCTCCTATACATTCTGTTGTATTGACAACATATTCCCTAGTTCAGAAATCACCAGGCTGGCGATCGCAAGCTCGATCGAGCTAGGAAGAGGAACATAATCTTCTTTGACTATTGCAGGACTGACGCCATTATCATAATTAGTAAGGTGCCTCAGATATCGAAACCCTCAATAACCGTTCCAGCAATTCATCTGACCCCCCCTAAAATTTGATTTTAGTGTGCCAGTTGGGTAACTCCTGTATTGTTAAAAAACGTTGCAATTTCATGATTATTATTTTTTCATTATTAAAATATATTTTTAATCTGACCAGGAGCATCTCGTTGTGAATAGTTCCAGCAATGACGGTAACTTTTTCGATCTAACTCCCAATTCTGATTACTTCAGGCTAACCCCAGGACTTTTAAATCCCTTCACCAGAGGACTGCGGGCTTTAGAAGGTAATGATATTGTGATTGGTTCGGTCTCTCCAGAATTGATCGATGGCGGTGGCGGTGAGGATTTGCTGTTCGGGGATGTCGGTAACGATGCCCTCATCGGAGGTCAAGGAAATGACTTGTTGCGCGGCGGTCAAGGCAGCGACCTACTTAGAGGTGATGAGGGCGATGACATTTTGGCTGGCGACTTGGATGGAGACACGCTAGTTGGTGGTAGTGGCAATGATGGGTTTGTACTCCGAACCGATCTAAATGCAGCCGCAGTAGATTGGATCGCTGACTTCGACCCTAGATTTGACGGCATTGGATTAACTGACAATCTCAGCGAAGCTGACCTAAATCTAGAACCCTGGGCGGGGGGAACTTTAATTAAGATTCAAGCTAATAACAGGATGTTGGGACAAGTGGCGGACGTTTCGCCAGAACAACTCCAGAATCGTTTTTTCCCTGCCGATTTCGTCTTAGATGACAACCTTAACAGACCAATAAATCTCGATGTCCTGAAAAATCCAATTCAGTCGCTCAAGGACTTCGTAGGAGAAGACGACTTACGAGATATTTACACTTTTACTACTACTAACACACCGAGCAGTATTCAATTGCAACTCAGCGGTTTGAATGGGGACGCTAATTTATTCTTGGTGAGGGATGCTAATCTCGATGGTCAACTGAGTCCAGACGAAATCGTCTCTGTCTCTGCCTCCCGCAATTCTGGAACTCAGTCAGAAGTCATTGAAAGTCGCTTTTTTGTACCCAGCAGATACTTTGTCTACGTTCAACAAGCTGTTCGGGGAGCTAACACCGACTACAACCTGGATATCAATGTCCAGCCAATTCAGTTCGAGCTGAACCAAGCTATTCCTATTGGCACATTCAGCAGCAGCATCCAGGGTTCGTTGGACGACTTTGTTGAGGAAAAACAACCTGCGAAACTTTACAAATTTGATCTCCCACAGCCCAGCAACCTTCAAGTCAACTTGCGGGGAATATATCCAGGTACAGATGCAGATTTAGTGCTGTTTCAGGATGTTAACAACAACAATAAGGTTGATTTTGGTGAAATTCTTGGCGTTCCTCAACAGCAAGGCAACAATCCAGAGGAAATTTTCTTTAGAGGTTTGTCAGCAGGTAGTTATTTCCTCGGAGTCAATTCTTTTGCAGGCAACACGCGCTACAACATCAGCATCTTAGCTGCGCCGACAACAGATAATTTCAACAATTTGTTCGGCTACGGGCTGGTGGATGCTGCAGCGACCGTTGCGGCTGCCACTGATAAACAGCAGTTGGATGCTGCTGACCCCCTCACCAGTGCAGCTAAGTTTAATAATATAGGGGACTTAAACCTGCTAAACGTTGCCCCAGCCTGGAAAGCAGGATACACGGGTAAAGGTGTTGTGGTTGCGGTACTGGATAGTGGCGTTGACTTGAGTCATCCCGATTTAACGAGCAATATCTGGCGGAATCCTAATGAAATTCCGGGGAATGGTATTGATGACGATCTCAATGGAGTTAGTGATGATGTAAATGGGTGGGATTTTGTGGATGGCGATGCCAATCCCTCCCCAGATTCAAATGATCAGCGTGGGTTTCACGGAACTCATGTAGCAGGAATCATAGGGGCCCAAAGAAATGGAATTGACATCACTTCTCTCAATAACACGCTGGAAATGAATGGGGTGGCTTATGAGGCTCAGATTATGCCGATTAGGGTTGGAAGTTTTGGAGATGTATCTGTTTCAACTCTCGTTGACGGCATCCGCTATGCGGTAAACAATGGCGCAGATGTGATTAACATGAGTTTGGGCGGACTAGAGTTCCTCAATAACGAAGTACGGAAAGCCCTAGAAGATGCCAAGGGAGGCGGGGTTTTTGTGGTAATGTCAGCGGGAAATGACAGGGATAAACTCAACCCAAGCGAACCAAGTTTTCCAGCATTTTATGCTTTCGACAATTTGGGAGTAGCTGTCGGAGCAGTAACAACTCCAGGTAAACAGGTAACAATTTTTTCCAATCCTGCTGGTTCGATAACAACCAATTTTGTGGTTGCTCCGGGCTATGAAGTCTTATCTACAGTTCCGATTACGGCGAGAAACGTAGATGGTTATAGCATATTGAACGGAACGTCTATGGCTGCTCCCTATGTTGCAGGTGTAGTTGCTCTAATGCTTCAGGCTAATCCAAACTTAACTCCTGACCAAATTTTGGAATTTCTGACGGCAACAGCAAAAGCTGAAGGAATTACCTCGGAAGTTCGTGAGACATAATTAAAAACTGTTGGGAAATTTCTTGAGCCTCGGTTTCTTGGACAATCCTGGACGCAACATCACCACAGACGGGGCAACCACGGGCGATTGCTGCTAAATTTCACGGGCTTGTGCAGAGGCTTTGCGTCGAGGACTGTTGGAGAAACTGGGGTATTGTTTTTGTTGACCAATCTTGGCTGTGCAGCCTGCTGCCCGCTAAGGCCCGGACTTGCTCGTCGGCGTCGGAAACTGCAAGCGATCGCAACATTGGCACAACTCCCGAATTTTCGGGAACATTTGCTCAGGTGGGAGAAAACGGCTTCGGATTGCGATCAATGTTCGGTAAGTACCTACACAAAATTAATTACACATCCGACTTTGTTACTCTTTAGACGTATCAAGGGTTTCAAGTCAACTCAGTCGGCAATTAATTTGGTTTACCTACTTAATGGGGGAAGCGGTGCGGTTTGGGATGCCCTGTTGTGGGAATGAATACACACAAAATCTTACCCCCATTAAAAATCCTCCAACCGTATATCGATTTAATTGTGCGGTTAATTAGAATATAGTTCAGTGTCCTCCTTCAAAAGGTTACACAACTCATCCAAATCTCTCTTACTGTGTTCAATCAGTTTTTCACCTCGCTTCTCTAGGTACTCAATATTACTGGGACTTGCATTGTCCATTTGATCGTGACCATTATCGCTACTCAATTGAAGTTGAAAACGATAGTAGTTTCGGTTATTTTCTTTGTCTCCTTTAGGCACCATTAGCTGAGCGAGCTGATACGCAACAGATTCGCTTTGGCCATCGAAAACAACGTTAAGTAAGGGAAGTGCCCATTTGATTTGTCCCCAATTTTTTACGTCTCTATACTTATATTTCTTAGTTAGTGAGCCAGTACCCAAAGAAACAACAAGGGTATCCTTACGGTGTAGTTCTTCCTCAGTCTTTCTCTTGTAAGAAATCATCGCCTCCATCATTGCAAGTGAGGAAGGATTATTTGCAAAAATTCCGCCGTCTACCAAAGCGTAATATCCCTCATCTGTACGATGTCCCGTTTCGAGTTGGTAGGGTGGAAAGAATGTCGGTGCAGCCGAAGTTGCCATTGCTGCCTCAAACATTTTGAATCCGCTACAGACTTTGCGGCTATCAAAATTCTCGGTTTCCTCTGCCTTCGGATTGTTTGTAAAAAAAATCGGTGCTCTCAGTTCGATATCATAGCTCGTGATGAAAATTTCTCGTAATGCCTCTTCAACCTTAGCTTCACCTAGAAGAGCCTTTAAAACTGCTTGCTTACCTTGTGGGTTGTGCTTGGGTTGTAGTAAATCATCAAAAGATAGTGGAATATTCTGATTAAAAACCTTTTCTCCATATTGGCGATAGAAATTTACAAGTTCGGCAGCGGTATACTCTGGCTCATGATTGATGCTAGAGTCTGAGTTCTTTCTAGTTAAACCCAGTGCTAAAATTCCTCCTGTTGAAGTGCCTGCAATAAAATCAAACATTGTTGCTATGCGTTTTCCTGTGCGCTCTTCAATGTAGTTGAGAAGGATCGCAGGAATAATACCCCGAATACCACCACCATCAATTGAGAGAATTCTTCTCTTGAATTTAGTACCCATCACATTTACTCCTTTAGATATTGCTTAAATTGTCAATATCGATGAAACAAACTCATACAGCCTCAAAATACCAACACCCAACGTCATCCTATGGTTTCCGGTTGCATGGCATAATAAGATCGAGTCAACAGTCAACAGTCAATAATTCAGTTTTTTAACCCTAATCAACAGTCAACAGTCAACAATTATTTCGAGGAGTGCAACCGGAATTGATATTAATTCAACCGGCCATTAGTGCGGTAACTTGCTGAGGGCGTGCCAAGTTTTGTAGCCGACAATTCCATCTTGCGGTAAAGCCTTGCTCAGTTGCAATTGTCGCACGGCTACATCTGTCATCGGCCCGAAGAATCCGTCAATGGAGCCGAAATAGTATCCATTGATTTTCAAGACATTCTGAACAATTTTAACAGCATTACCAGAACTGCCCTTCATGACGATCGGCATATTCACAGGTGCACCAGAGTATAGTGCTTCCCAAGTGATAGGGCCGACAATCCCATCTTCTTTTAAAAAGACGCGGTGTTGATAGCCTTTGACGGCATTTTGAACTTGAACACCAAAAATACCGTCAATCGGCCCGAAATAATATGCCCAATGATATAGAAGCTGTTGTAGTTCCTTGACAGCTTGACCTGTTGAACCCATTTGTAAAGTGGGTTTGTTTACTCTCGTGGTTTCAGCAAATGCAAAAGTTGATTGAGCAGTAGTATCGGCGACGAGAGCCATAGTTTCATTGTTCAAGCTTCTTTCTTCGGTGTACATAAGGTGGTTCCTCTCAACATTTAAGTTTTCGTGTTTGATATTTCAGGTATAACTGGTGGAATTTGTGGATGCACAGTAACTTTTTCGAGTGTCACTCATTTGAGTGTCACTCGTTTGAGTTAGTCCCAGTGTTAACTGTTAATATCACTTCCGGCTGCGCCGGAATTATATACTGAAAGAATGTTAAGAGTGCAACGAGGACAAGTTATGTCTAAACGCCTAAAGTTGGAGCCTCCTCAAACTCCAGAAATAAGAGCAGGCATGATTAATTTTCTGAGGTGTCTAAAGGATTGTTTCTACTTACCAGTCTTGGCTGCGTAGCCGACGACCCGCTAAGGCCCGCACTTGCTCTTCTGCGTCGGAAACTGCAAGCCTCGTGTAGCGGGCTAAGCAAGACCCGGCTTTTCCGGAACAGTTGCTCAGGTGGGAGAAAACCCCGTCCGATCGCGTTGGCTGTTCGATGATGGGGGAAGCGGTGCGGTTTGCGATCGCCCTTTTGTCGAAAGGAATAGACATAGAAGTTAAAAGCCACTCCCGGGAGGGTTCGATGCCTGTCCCACAAGAATTGTTGGAGATGTCTACTGATTCCTATAAATCTTCTTAATCAAGTCCGACAAACACTTCGTCTTAAACACATGAGCCGAAACACAGAAAATATTTATTTGCACTCGATTTTAGACTATATTTACTTTCATAAAAAACGTCATCTCTAAAAATATGATTTAGCAACTAAACCTTCCCACTCACGGGAGCTCAGTAACTTGATAACTCAAACTCGACTATGCAACTAAGTTCCGGTGCATTTGGTTTGTTAGGCTTTGTCATAAGGGTACTTTTTATGCCATCTTCGATTTGAAGCTGGTTCAAAATAGCCAATTACTTCATATGCGAAACTGCCAAGAGGTTTATCAGGCATTCTGAGCATAGTTCCCCAAATTGTCTCATCTTTTATACCTGATGACTTGTGGTCAATGGATTTGAGATGGATGATCCGATCTCGCACTCTTTTCATCTCTATGTAGTGTTCCCAAACTTTCTTACCTTTTGGGCTGAGAACAGAGTATATTTTGGGAAGAACTTTATCTAACTTTTCATCTAAATTCACTTTTCTCTCGATTTCATTTTTATCGTAACTTCGCTCCTCTCCTGTCTTTTCAACTCAAAAAACATACTTAAAGTTCTCTGGAATGGACTCATTAGCAAATGCTTCGACTGCGGTAAAAGAGTAGACTGAATGCGAAATGAAATTTTCAAAAAAATCAAAAAGCAGACCTTGATCGTCTGGCCAAATTCCTCGATCATGATGGTCAAAAAAACTTAAAGGTTCAACATCCTTAATCTTCACATATAGCGGTTCTTGGATAGATGAGGTACACAATTCAACTTCAAAAGCTTGACAACACAGGGTTTCGGCGTACTCCATCTTTCTGAGAAAGGCTATATGCTCGGTATGCAAGATGAAGGAATAATGCTGGGCCGGATGGCAGGCCGAAGGAGACTACATTTTCTTTAAGTAGCTCTTCGGTAGCAATTGAACCAAGCCCCGTCCCAACCTGATCAATTGCGTAATAGCGCCCATCTTGCTTCTCAAGGAGTTGGTCTTGATAATCCATAAATAATCTCGTAGTTTAACAGTAAAATTAGGCAGCAGTTTCACAACCAGTTAATCTTTGGTTGGTTCCATATCTTGGATACTCAACAAATCGATCAATGGCTTTAGATCCAGATACATTGTGCGATAAGGCACAGATGGTGGTAAGGACTCATTAGGATCGGCAAATTGAAAACCAAACTTCTCGTAAAAGCCAGATGCGTCATAGGGAGGAGTAGTATCCGGGTCGTAAAGTGCGTCAATGGTCATAAAGCGCACACCAACCGTAGGTGAAACTTCCGCTGCAACGTACTCTACTGCCCATTCAACTAGACGGCGACCTGCTCCTTTCGCACGTCTATCTACCGCTAGTAAACCAATCTTGATGGCTGGAAACGATCGATACTGAACGCCTTCGTCAAGCAGGATTGATTCATCAACTTCTAGTTTATCTGCGAGTAGGGTGATGTAACCAGCCAAACTGTCTTCACAGCGTAAAATCCAGCATTGACTAATACGAGCGTCAATCTCTCGCTGAATCCGTCCTTGTCGCCAGTAGGTGACAAACTCACCGCGCAGACAGCGAAACCCCTGACCAGAAATAGCAAGAGCGGAGGTCAACTGCTCGACAGGCAGGTCGGAAAAATCAACTCCAGCAAACTTACTACTTGGCGGCATTGGCAGTTGTCTGACGATGGCGACGAGCCGCGATCCGTTTAGCTAAAGCTAAAGCAGCTTCATTGGCAACATAACCACCACTCTTAAGGGCATGGGCAAGTTTCTGAACTTCGCTACCTGAGATTGGTTTGGAAACTGTATGGAGTGGGTACTTCATTACTAAATCTGATTAACTAATTTTATTGTAACAGAGCGCTACCTCTGCAAGGATCGCTCTCCCTGGTATTCGCAGAAAAAGGGTTCGTGTTCCACTTCCTCTGCACCTATATCGGTCGTCAGGATACTGGTAAAGGTAGATCTTTTCGATTTATATTGAATCATTTCAAGACAACCTAACGAATACTGATTTGGGCTGACACAAAAAATCCTTCTTTAATGCCTGTTTTACTATGCCAATCAGGTATCAAGATAACTTTAGAGACTTCCACTTGCCAACCAGCAAACTGTAAAGTATCACCAACACGAGGAATTATGGGTAGCCATACATACCAACATCCTTCACCTTTTTTGTTGTCCTCAACATCCGTGCCATCCCAACAAAAAATATTAGGATACTGAACGGATAAGTTATCAGTTTTTTTTAGACGGTTGCCTTGATCGTCAGAATAATTTTTTATCTCACATAAATAAGCTGTTCGACATCTAAACTGCATTAACTAAGTTACCTTTATTGTTTATTTTTCGGTTCCATTTCATAATTACTCCTCCTTCATTTAACAGTTTATGTAACAGTGCTTCTAGTTTTTCAATGGATTCAAATAATCTATTAGCAACATATT
>NZ_JAUBOZ010000145.1:0-14442 GCF_036700475.1 Microcoleus sp. T2B6
TATTAATTATCTCACTAAAGCTATACCTTTCTTTATGTATCTTAACATAGTTTTGTTTTTTTTCGCCGACCTACTTACTCGTGTTTGATGGGGCGGACTTTCTCGGCTTCTAAATAGTCTTCGGGGGAGATATAGGTGTCGCTTTTACTTGCAACCATATAATTTTGAGGTTGGTGATACCAATTTTTTATGAGGCCCCGTAGAATCTGATCCCCCCTAGCCAAGGGCGGGCACGGGGGCACCGCCCCTACAAAGGGGGGGACAAGATTCTTCTCAAAGTCCCCTTCTTAAGGGGGATTTAGGGGGATCGAGATATGTGCAACTTCACATTAAATTGGTATGAGGATTAAACAATTATAGCCGTAGCACGGGCGAGGGCGGGACGCCATCGCCCTTTTTCACCTTTCCCCAAAGTTTTAACGTCGGCGCGGGGCCGGAAGCCTCGCACTATTGCCATTTTGCGGTTGCGGTTTTTCTTGCAGCTTCATTGTCAAACTAACCCGCTTTAACTTCTCATTCACCTCCAAAACCCGCACTTTCACAACTTGTCCGACTTTAACAATCTGTTTCGGATCTTCCACGAATCGATCGGCTAATTGAGAAACATGAACCAAACCATCTTGGTGCACTCCCACATCAACAAAGGCTCCAAAGTTAGCTACATTCGTGATTATGCCTTCTAATTCCATCCCAACTTGTAAGTCGGAGATTTCTTTGATTCCTGCTTGGAAAGTGGCATATTTAAACTCGGCTCGCGGGTCTCTTCCCGGTTTTTCTAGTTCGGAAATAATGTCTCTGAGTGTTGGTTCTCCGACTTTTTCGGTGACATATTTCTTGATGTTTACAGTCTTGATTTTTTCCGAGATTTGTGTTATTCCTGTCAGCGGCAAGTCTAAATCCTTGGCGATCGCCTGCACTACAGGATAACTTTCTGGATGAACTGCTGTATTGTCCAGGGGGTTTTCGCCGCCGCGAATGCGGAGAAATCCGGCTGCTTGTTCAAAAGCTTTTGGGCCGAGTTTGGGAACTTTCAGGAGTTGGCGACGATTTTTAAATGCGCCGTTTTCGTTGCGGTAATTAACGATATTTTTGGCAACTGTTGCCGTCATTCCTGACACAAATGTCAGCAATTCTTTGGAGGCTGTGTTTAAGTCAACTCCGACATAGTTAACGCAGCTTTCGACTGTTTCGTCGAGTTTCTTTTTGAGCAGTTTTTGGTCAACATCGTGCTGGTATTGACCGACTCCTATTGATTTCGGGTCGATTTTCACGAGTTCGGCGAGGGGGTCTTGCAAGCGCCGTCCGATGCTGACTGCGCCGCGGACGGTGATGTCCAGATCTGGAAATTCGGCGATCGCCACCTCGCTTGCGGAATAAATCGATGCACCGGATTCATTCACCATGACTTTAATCGGTTTCCTGTCCATTTGGGCCAAAACTTCCGAAACAAATTCGTCTGTTTCGCGGGAAGCTGTACCGTTGCCGATCGCGATTAATTCAATTTTATATTTTTCAATTAAATGCTTGACAATTTTACCAGCTTGTTGTCGCTGAGCGGCCGCTTGGTGGGGGAAAATTGCTTGATATTCTAAAAATTGCCCGGTTTCATCGAGGGCGGAAACTTTGCACCCTGTGCGAAATCCCGGATCGATCGCCAATGTGGGTTTCATTCCCGCCGGCGCCGACAGCAGCAACTCGCGGAGGTTGGTTTCAAAAGTGGCGATGGACTCGATATCAGCGACGGCTTTGTTGTGCGATCGCACTTCTGTAATTAACGAAGTCTTCATCAGTCGGTTGAAGGCATCCTTCAAAGTCGATCGATAAAACTCTTTAACTTCCGGTATCCTAGTTCTAATTTCCTGACCTTCCAAATAAGCCATCACTGCGGATTCATCAAACGCCAGTTCCAAATCTAAAACCCCTTCCGTTTCTCCGCGAAACAGCGCTAACATATTGTGCGACTGAACGCTTCTCGCTGCAACTTGATAATTGCGGTACATTTCAAATTTAGTGCTTCCTTCCGGGAAATCCTCTTTAATTTTCGAGACAAAAACTCCTGTCTTCATCAAAAACTCTCGCAAATAAGCCCGCAATTCTGCTTTTTCCGAAACCGCTTCCGCCAAAATATCCGCAGCACCTTTGAGAGCTTCTTCTGCTGTTTTAACTCCCTTTTCTTCCGAAATATATTTAGCTGCTTCCGCCTCAAAATCGGCTGGTTTAGCCGTCGGTAAGTTCAGAGTTTTGATAAAATTGGCCAGCGGTTCCAAACCTTTTTCCCTAGCAATTGTCGCTCGCGTTCGCCGCTTGGGTTTGTAAGGCAGATAAAGGTCTTCGAGTTCGTTTTTTTGCAAACACGATTCGATTTTAGCTTGCAATTCTTCAGTGAGTTTACCCTGAGAGCTAATCGTCTCTAAAATCGACTTTTTGCGGTCTTCTATTTCCGTCAGATAGGTGAAGCGATCGGAGATATCCCGCAACTGAATTTCATTCAGCAAATCCGTGCGTTCTTTGCGGTAGCGGGCAATAAACGGAATAGTGGCTCCCTCGGCGAAAAGTTCCAGAGCATTATTGACTTGAGACAGATTAATGGAAAGTTCTTGAGCAATCAGTTGAGGAATGTCGATCATAGTGCAGAATTTCGGAACAGTCAATTTTAGATTTTAGATTTTAGATTTTAGATTAACTTCACAGAAGAGAGGAAGAAAATGGAATCATCCCATTTTTGTTAAAATCGCTTTCTAGGAGTGCGATCGTCCCGCACAGCAAAGCCGATATATCTCGCTTCTAGCTCTCCGGCTTGCACTCCTGTGAAAGCATCATTGGGATGTTCCCGTGATGTTAGCATAAATGCAGTCATTTCTCAATATTATATGTTTCCTTTTAAATATCCTGTGCCGCAAACCGATCCGCCGCGATCGCCCCGAGAAACGCTGCCGACGATGTACGATTTACCCAGCGAAGACCCGGAGGAACCTGGTTTGCCTGACGAATTTCACGATTTACAGCCGCAGTTGTTGAGCCTGACGTTTCGACCTCGGAATTACCCGGCTTCTGAGATATTTAGCGGCACCGACATGAACCTTTATTATGACGTGCAGCACACTCTGTGGCACAAGCGGCCGGATTGGTTTGCAGTTGTGGGAGTTCCCCGACTTTACGATCGATCCGAACTGCGGATGAGTTATGTTACTTGGCAGGAAGGCGTGAATCCTTTTGTAATTGTAGAACTGCTTTCGCCGGGAACAGAAAAAGAAGATTTAGGCGACAAGACCGATGAAGAAAAGTTGCCACCTCAGTCGGGAAACGCTGCCGGTAACGGGCAATTTTTGCAGCCGGAGACGAAGGAGGAACCGCCTAGAAAATGGGAGGTTTACGAGCAAATTTTGCGGGTTCCTATTTATGCCGTTTTCAGTCGCTATACTAACAAATTGCGAGTGTTTGAATTGAAGGGCGGACACTATCAAGAATTAGAATTGCCGGAGTCGCGAGTGTGGATTCCTGACCTAAGTTTGGGGTTGGGTTTGTGGCAAGGAGAGTTTCAGGGAATCGATCGACTGTGGTTGCGCTGGTATGATGTTGATGGCAATTGGATTCTCACTGAAGCGGAACAGCAACGGCAGCGGGCCGAGTCAGCGGAATCTAGGGCTCAACAAGCCGAAGCTCAATTGCAGTCTTTAATTCTGCGGCTGCGGGAATCTGGCATCGATCCCGATCGATTTTTAAATGGTTAGAGAGGACTGAAGTCCTGACTAATAGTATGTCCGGTTGATTACCCCTAATACGGTAGGGGCGGGTTCACGAAAAATATCTACCAATAATTGACAATCTCAAAAACCCGCCATTTTAATCGCGGTCACTGGATCGGACATGATATAAAAACTGGTTCGCAGTCAGGACTGTAGTTTGTTTTTACTTCAACATAAGACTCAAGGCCTCACTACGCACAGGCTTTAAGATTTGATCGCAACTTGATTGCTTGCGGCTTGTTTGTTGGTTGCTGCTACTCTTTGCGGTCAAGTCATCCCTGTAGGGAGAATGATGCAAATAAGCTTGACCGACAGAACCGAAAAGTTGCAGTTTGTCAGAAATGACCCATCGCATGGCATCGATAGCTTTTTCCATTATTTCCAACAAATCTGGATGTGGCTCAGAAATGCTACTTTTTAACACGTCCATATAAGCTTCGCGAACTTCCGTATTCACATTAAATTTAGATACTCCGAGTTTAATACATTGATGAATCATTGACTCCGGCAAACCGCTAGCACCGTGCATCACTAACGGCACTGAAACAGCAGCCCGGATTTTTGCCAGACGCGGAAAATCGAGTTTCGGTTCGCTCAAATATTTGCCGTGAACGTTACCAATTGTTACGGCTAAAAAATCCACCTTAGTTTCTTTGATAAACTCTACTGCTGCTACGGGATCGGTCATCCTTGCGGCTTTCTCCTCGCTTGTCAAACCTTCTTCCCTGCCACTCATTCTGCCGATTTCTGCTTCAACTGCCGCACCGTTAGCGTGGGCTAATTTAGTCATTTCCCGGCTAAATATTAAGTTTTGTTCGTATGGCAAAAAAGAACCGTCTGCCATAATTGATTTGATACCGGCGGCTAGGGCGAGGTGAATGTCTTTTTCTGAGGGGCCGTGATCTAAGTGTACTGCGATCGGCATTAAAGATTTGCCGGCCGCTTTGATGCACAGCGCGACTAAAGGCGATTGTCCGTATTGGAGGGCGCTGGGGTGAATTTGCAGTATAGCAGGACTGTGCAGCGCTTCGGCCGCATTGATCACGGCTTTTACTCCTTCGAGGTTGTAGACGTTAAAAGCGCCGATCGCATAACCATTTCTCAAGGCCGTGTTCAGCAATTCGCTAGTTGACGCGAGCATATAGTACCTACTTTAAAAACTTTTCTGAATGTCGATCATTCTATCAAAGTTCTAGGGCAAGCTCAGCTTAATTTGTGTTTATTTTAATTGCGAATTCTTCGGCGACGATTTATGTGAAGTGCATTTATTCTTGGGTAAGGTGCGCCTAGCGCACCCTACTATTTGTTTGGTGAGCCTAGCGCACCTTACTCCTTGAGTGATTTACTATGTTTGTGCGTTACCAGCGTGCAAACCGCATTCTTTTACGGTCGCTTCTTCCCACCACCAGCGACCTTCGCGTTCGTGTTGGTTCGGCAATACCGGCTTTGTACAAGGTTCACAACCAATACTTACAAAACCGCGTTCGTGCAACTTGTTGTAAGGCACATCCAAAGCGCGAATGTATTCCCAAACCTCTGCCGAAGACCAGTTTGCTAACGGGTTGAATTTAATTAATTCATGGTCAGGAGTTGAGAATGCAGTGTCAACTTCAATGACCGGAATACCGTTGCGGGTACTGGGACTTTGGTCTTTCCGCTGACCAGTGATCCAAGCATCGAGAGTATTCAGTTTGCGGCGCAGCGGCTTGACTTTCCGCACGCCACAGCATTCTTTGTGACCGTCTTGATAAAAACTAAACAATCCCTTTTCTTCAACTAGGGCTTGTACTTCTGCTGCATCGGGAAACATTACTTCTAATTTAATGCCGTAATGTTTTCTGACTTGATCCAAAAACTGATAGGTTTCTGAGTGCAGTCGTCCGGTGTCTAGGGTAAAAACGCGGAAATTTTTGGTAATTTTTGAGGCAATATCGATCAGAACTACATCTTCTGCACCGCTGAAAGAAATTGAGATGTTGTCAAAATTTTCTAGGGCAAATTTGAGAATTTCTCGCGGTGTTTTTTGACTGTATTCTGCTTCTAGGGCGGCAATGTTGAGATTTCTTTGGATGGCAACCATATTTTCGGGTCTGAGCGTGTTCTTTTTCTCTAGCCCTTTATTATAGCCGATCGCCGTCTCTCCCTCACCGACTAATTTGACAATCAAGCAATGTCGTCCGGGGCCGCCGGATTCATCCGTGAAGCCAGAAAAAAGCTGCGACTGCTCATCACCAGCCCCCGGATTTATCAGTGGGAGCGCTTTCTTCTATTCTAAAATCTAAAATCTAAAATCTAAAATCTAAAATCGATTGACCGCATCTTGCAGCAGTCTTTTCGGCTGGGCCCACAATCAAGCTCAAGGATGGCGATCGCCTGCTGGTAGCAGTTTTGGTGAACCCAACACTCCTCTACTGGGTAAACTGGGACTGTCGCACGGCCCATTGATATCAAATCTGTTAGCATCGGAATTATTCCTATCTCTATTCTTTTCATCAGCGTCAATCTCTTGTCCGGGGCGGTGAAGAAATTATCTTTTTTTGACCGCATATACAGGCAGATGCAACACAGATAAACGCTGATGAATTAGATTGTTGACTGTTGACTGTATTTTACTATTTCGATGCTAGCTGAATTGATATTAATTTGCAATTAATTATAAGATACACACAAGAATATTCATTAAATGTCATTGGAAAATTAGTCAAGTTTAACTGGTTTAATTAATACAGTAATAGCGATTACTAAGGATCGTGGATTAAATAACTTCCGTAGGTTGGGCCCGTGGAACGAACCCTCCGTTTCACTCCGCCCAACGCCACGCTTGATTGTTGGGTTTCGTTCCTCAACCCAACCTACAAAAAATGCAAGTTATTTAATTCTCATTCCTAAGCGATAGCGTGCTGTATCTGGCCTAAAAACAACCTTTTTTATTTCCAGACTAGCACCGATTTCGCTATTTTTTACTTGCAATTTATGGCGTTACCTAAATAATGTATATAGCACAATTTAGGCAATACATCAAAGTTAATTATTGAAATTGAAGCTAAACAAAAGTATAAAAACTAGCTTTTTTTCGCATATATCTTTATATCCCCCTCCTAAATTATTGGTAAATTTCTTACTCACTCCCCTTGCTAAGGGGAGGGTTGGGGTGGGGTAAAAAATTACGACTACGGCAAGGATTTATATACTAAGAGCTGTTGGTTTTCAAACAGCGAATTACCAATAATCAATTACTAAGTGCCGATTAATTTATTCAGAGCGATTCCGTTAGTAAAGTAAATTTTTATCGCTTTTTATCGCTGACAGCTAACCTTGAGCCATACGATCGGCTATATTGTATTTAGAAGTACATTAATTTGTCCGCAAAGCGGTATAGTCCCATCGCCGCCGATCGCGTCAGCTTCTGAATAAACATAGTCCGCTGTCAATAACAGCAAGGAAGTGTGGAATCATGTCCAAAATTTTAGTAGTGGACGACGTAAAGAGCGAACTAGAAATCATCTGCCGCATTCTTCAAGATGCCGGACTGGATGTGATCCGGGCAGGCGACGGCGAAGAGGCGATCGCCATGATCCGCAAAACCCCTCCGGCTTTGGTCGTTTTAGATGTAGTGATGCCGCGAATGAACGGGTTTGAAGTGATCAGAGAATTGCGGGGCGATCGGGCAACTGCAAAATTGCCCGTAGTATTTTGTACTCATAAAAACACCGAGATCGATAAAGCTTGGGGAACTGATTTAGGGGCCGACGCTTACGTCAGCAAACCGTTTGAACCTCAGCAACTCGTCCACATAGTGCAGCGCTTGCTTTCAGCGTAAACTGAATATAAAGCGATCGACCACTTCCCAACAAACATTATACCGACAAACCCCGTTTTTTTTAATAAACTGGGTTTTTGAATTCCATAAAAGTTTATGTTTAATGATAAAAACCTGCTTATTTGCCCAGCCGCGATTTATTTAACGGAAACATTTGAGGCACCCAAAGTGATGCTGAAAAACTCGATCGGCGATCGGCTTTAGAGTCAAAGCAAAACTCTAATTTGTAAGGTACACTAGAAACTAAAAATCAGCCATGAAAATAACGGCTCCCCCCGCTGGAGGGCATCAGACAAGTGCAACAAAGCAATTTCTCCTGTTCGGTCAAGGAGGCAGTCTGTTCGGCATAGAATTAGAGGCAGTGCGGGAAGTCCTTTGCCTCAAGGAACAACCGATTTCCCTGGTTCCCAACACCCAGCCATTTTTGCTGGGATTAACCAACTTGCGGGGCGAAATCTTAGCAGCAGCAGACTTCGGACTGTTTGTCGGTATTGAGTCGGTTGACGCCTACCACCCAAACAGCCGCATCTTAGTGGTAGAAGCGCCCGATCCACGAGACGTGAGATTGTTGTCGAAAATGCGCCTCGGATTAGCCGTTTCCCGCGTCGAAGGAGTTTTACCTCTCAATCCCGATCGCATTGTCTCAGCACTAGATGTCAGTCCCGACCTAGCTCCCTTCTTAAAAGGTCTGTACAATTCCGAAGGACGCTTGCTAATGATTGTCGATGTAGAAGCGATCGCCCATTCCGAACGCTGGTAAAAATCAACAATACAGATAAGTCTGCAACGGCTTTGCATCAATAATATTAACTAACGATCGCCCGCATCCTATTTGCCCATCCTTAATTTTATGATCGAAATTCTCTATACCTGGATCGCAACGACTTTCACCCTGACATTGCCTGACTTGTCCTCATCGGTGGTAGCTGGGGCTGCTAATGTCATCATTTCTGGGTGTTACTTTTCCATCGCCTGGCTAATCAGCTTAGCTTTGTGGCGAAACCGTCAATTCGGGTTCGACATCTTCGCCACAGTCACAGCCTGCATATTTTGGACCTGCGCTTTGGGCCATAGCGGCCACGCAGCCGAATACCTAGGACTGCCACACTCTCCGGTGGCGCAAACAGTGTCGGATTGGATAACTGTAATTGCGGCGATCGCTTTTTTGAGTTTGTCCAACCGCTACACCTTCTTAGTAGGTTCCACCCAAATCCTTAACTCTAAAAAAGAAACAGAACAAGCACTGAGCGAAACTACCCAGCGATTTCACGCAATCTTCGACCAAGCTTTTCAAGCGATCGCATTATTGGAGCCCGACGGTACTCTGATCGAAGCAAATCAGACAGCGCTAGAATTGGGCGATTTCCAAGCATCAGAAGTCCTGGGGCTGAAATTTTGGCTGACACCAGGGTGGGCATCATCTCCAACCAACCAGCAGCGCCTAAAAACGAACATTCAACAAGTCTCGGCCGGCAAGTTTGTCCGGGAAGAATACGAAATCACCGGCTTCAACAACCAGGTGACAGTAATTGACGTGTCGTTTAAGCCGCTGTTAAATGAAACAGGAGAAGTATTTCAAATCCTCGCCGAAGGCCGCGACATTACCCAGCGCAAACAGACAGAATCCGCATTGCAGCAGCTAACGGCAGAACTAGAGCAGCGAGTGAATGAAAGAACCGAGCAGCTCCTGCAAACTAACGCACAATTGGAACAGGAAATTCGCGATCGCACCGCTGTACAAGAGCAATTAAAAGCCTCAGAACAATTCTTAAACAACATCCTCAATAGCATCCCAGACCCGATTTACGTCAAAGACCAACAGCACCGCTGGATAATATTAAACAATGCCTTTTGTGAATACATAAATCACAGCAGAGAAGAACTAATTGGCAAATCCTACGACCTGTTTTTGTCCAAACAGGAAGCACAGACATATCGAGAAAAAGACGAATTAGTTTTCGTGACAAATACCAGCACCGAAGTCCAAAAAACCATCACAGACCGAGCAGGAAACACCCGCTTTCTCTCCGCCAAAAAATGTACCTTTGTAGATGCCGAGGGCAGGAAATTTCTCGTTTGCGCGATTAGAGATATCACCAATCGCGTGGAAATGGAAGAACAACTGCGACAGACACTGGCCGAAATAGAAAGTTCCCAAAACTTGCTGCGAACAGTCATTGACGCTACGCCAGACTGCATTTTTGTCAAAGATCGAAACTTGCGCTACACCCTAGTCAATGCAGGTTTCGCCGCCGCCTTCGGCAAAACTCAAGCAGAAATTATCGGCAAAGACGACGCAGAAATCGGCATATCGGTCGATCGAATCTTCGCCAACTTCCAGGCCGAAACCGATTCCCAGAACCAAATCCAAAACTTCCGGGCCGGCAACCACCTCGCGCCGGCCTCCAACGACTTAGCCACCTTAGCCGACGGCAAAGTACACACCTTCGACACCCAGAAATTGCCCCTCCAAGATGCAGAAGGCAACATTTTAGGAATCCTCTGCTTCGCGCGCGACATCACAGAGCGCCGCAAATCGGAACAAGAACTATTGCGGTTCAAAGCAATTTTAGAAACCACAACAGACTGGGTAGGCATAGCCGACTCCCAACAGCGCGCCATTTATCTCAACCGCGCAGCCAGAGAAATGTTGGGAGTTGGCTCTGACGCAGATTTAACCGGAATCCGCATTTCTGACCTGACATCCCCCAAAAGTATCGACACTATTGTGAACGTCGGTATCCCCGCAGCTTGCCGGGACGGGGCGTGGAGTGGCGAGACAGTTTGGCAGAGTTTAGACGGCGAAGAAATACCAGTTTCTCAAGTAATTGTTGCCCACAAATCCGAGAATTCAGAAGTTGAATTTGTCTCAACGATCGCCCGCAACATTACAGAACGCAAGCGCGCCGAAGAAGCATTGCAGCAGAACTTGCAAATGCTCGATCTTGCCAGCGATGGCTTGATCGTTCGGGATATGGACGGCACGATTAATTATTGGAGTCAGGGAGCCGAACGGATGTACGGCTGGACAAAAAAAGAAGCCTTGGGGAAAATCACCCATACTCTATTGCACACCATTTTCCCCCAGCCTTTAGCCGCTATTTCGGCACAGTTAGAAGAGCAGGATTATTGGGAAGGAGAAGTAATTCACACCACCAATTATGCTACCAAAATTACCGTATTCAGTCGCTGGAATTTGCAGCGAGACGAACAGGGAAAACCGAAAGCAATTTTAGAAACTAACAACGACATCACGGAGCGCAAGCAAGCCGAAATCGAAAAGCAAAGATTGATTTCGCTCGTAGAAAGCAGCTCGGATTTTATCGGCACGGCTACCCTGGAGGGAGAGGCAACATACCTGAATGTCGCGGGAATGAAACTAGCAGGATTGCGAAATATTGAACAAGTCAAAAGCAAAAGTATGTATGACTTCTTCTCAGTAGAAAATGGTAAGATTTTCAAAGAAGAAATCGTGCCGGCTACTGTGCGAGACGGTTTTTGGCAGGGTGAATTCCGCTTGAGGAACTTTCAAACCGGCGAAGACTTTCCGGTTGACTTCACCCTATTTACAGTCAAACACCCAGAAACCGATGAGCCTATGGGGTTCGCAACAGTTACTCGCGACATCAGCGATCGCAAACGCGCAGAAGAGATGGTGCGCGATCGCGAAAGACTGTTCCGAGCCATTTTTGACCAATCGTTCCAATTAGTGGGGCTGCTCAAACCAGACGGAACCGTTTTGGAAGTCAACCAAACAGCCCTCGCCGTCGCCGGAATGGAGCGCGAAGACTTCGTAGGCACGCAGTTTGCAGATAATTTGTGGTGGCAAATTTCTCCAGAAGCCAAGCAAAAAGTGCAAGCAGCGCTCACAAAAGCTGCAGCCGGCGAGGTAGTCCGCTACGAAGCCGACGTGCTCGTTGCTGGGGGTGCTGTGATAACTGTGGACTTCTCCCTCAAGCCGATCGTAGACGACAGCGGCAAAGTCGTGCTGCTAATTCCAGAAGGCCGCGACATCAGCGATCGCAAAGCCCTAGAACGAGAATTAGTTTTGCGTCAAAGTCGCTTTGACGCATTTTTCGCAGCCGCCCCGGCCTCAATGTTTATTTTTGACGAGCAGTTGCGCTTCGTGCAAGTTAACGAGAAATTAGCGGAAACCACCGGCGTCTCAGTTGCCGAACACCTCGGCAAGACTGTGAGGGAAGTTATACCCGAAATGCTCGATACCCTACAGCCGATGCTGCAGAAGATTCTCGCCACCAACCAACCGTTTTTAAACGTTGAGGTGTCGGGTTCAATCTTCAACGAACCGGGCGTCATGCGAGATTGGCTGGCGTCATATTTTCCTTTGCCCGGATCTGACGGCAAACCCATCGGTATCGGGGCTGTGGCGATCGAAATTACCGATCGCAAAAAAGCAGAACTAGAGCGCGATCGATTTTTCACCCTGTCTCTCGACTTGCTTTGTATTGCAGATTTTCAAGGCAAATTCAAGCGCGTCAATCCCGCTTGGGTAAAAAGCCTCGGCTACACCCTAGAAGAACTGGAAGGCCAACCTTTTCTCAATTTCGTCCATCCAGACGATCGCGAACAAACAGTAGGCGAAACCGGCAAATTATCCAGCGGCCTCGAAACAATCGCTTTTGAAAATCGCTACCGCTGCAAAGACGGTTCCTACAAGTGGCTGTCGTGGAAAGCGCGACCTGAAGCCGAACAAAAGTTCATATATGCAGTGGCTCGCGACGTTACCGAGAGCAAACAGGCGATGGTGCAACTGGAAAAAACAACAGCCCAATTAGCCCGTTCCGAAGACCAATTTCGGCAGCAAACCAATCTCTTGCAACTGCTAATAAATAGCATTGGCGATGGCATAATTGCTGCGGACGAAAATAACAATTTTGTGTTGTTCAACCCCGCCGCCCAAGATATCTTTGGCACGGGTTCGACAGATACTCTTCCCGACGAATGGTCAACAAGATACGGTTTATTCTTGCCCGATACGGTAACTCCCTATCCCCCAGCCGAAATACCTTTAGCGCGCGCAGTTCGAGGAGAAGCCTGTGACGAAGTAGAGCTTTTCACCCGCCACCGAGGGAAGCCAGAAGGCCTGTGGGTGAAAATTAACGGCCGGCCGCTCAAAGACGAAACGGGGGCGCTTAAAGGCGGCGTAGTCGTTTGCCGCAACGTCACCGAACAAAGAGCATCCCAGCAGCAAATGCAGCAGTTGGCCGAGGCACAGGAACGCTTGCTGCAAGAACTTAAAACCCGGCAAAATGCTCTCGACGAATCGGCGATCGTCAGCGAGACCGATCTCCAAGGCATCATTACCTACGTCAACGACGGATTCATTGAAATCTCCGGTTACAGCATGGGAGAACTCCTGCACCGCAACCACCGCCTCGTCAATTCCGGCTACCATCCCAAATCATTTTTTGAAGAAATGTGGGTGACACTTTCTCGCGGTTTGGTGTGGAAAGGGGAAATCAAAAACCGACGCAAAGATGGCTCGTTTTACTGGGTAGATTCGACGATCTCCCCCATTTTTGATACCAGCGGCAAAATAGTCAAATATATCGCCATTCGCTTTGACATCACCGAGCGCAAAGAGGCAGAAGAACGACTAGAAAAATTGGCAGCAGAAC
Organism: Microcoleus sp. T2B6; assembly: GCF_036700475.1. NCBI lineage: Bacteria > Bacillati > Cyanobacteriota > Cyanophyceae > Oscillatoriales > Microcoleaceae > Microcoleus > Microcoleus sp. T2B6. The sequence goes on from NZ_JAUBOZ010000145.1 coordinate 13,206, forward strand.
GTAAAGCTGAAGCTGATTCTCTGACCCAGCAAGTCCTTAAATTGTTGGGAGAAATTAAAGGCGCGGCTCAAGGCGACTTGACAGTCAGGGCGGAAGTGACTAACGACGTTTTAGGTGCTGTCGCCGACTCTTTCAACTTCTTAATCGGTTCTCTGCGGAAAGTGGTAACGGGAATTCAAACTTTAGCCGAACAGGTAACATCTGCCACCGGCGAGTCAATTAAAAATACCAGTCAACTCACCCAACAGGCAGAAATTCAAGCAGCAAAAATATCTGCCATCATGCGCGAAATCGAGCGGATTGTGAATTCGATCCGCGACGTGCGAGATGTTTCGGTGCGGGCAGAAACAGTGGCTCAGCAGTCTTCTCAAACGGCTGAAGTCGGCGGTATGGCAGTCGATCGAGCTGTCGAAGGTATTAACGGGCTCCGGTTGACGATCGCCTCTACCTCGAAAATGATGAAGCGTTTGGGCGAATCTTCGCAGCAAATTGGCAAAATTGTGACTTCGATTTCTCAACTTGCTTCGCAAACTAATTTATTAGCTCTGAATGCTACTATTGAGGCGGCGCGAGCCGGCGAACAAGGTTTAGGCTTTGCAGTTGTTGCCGAAGAAGTGCGGAAATTAGCAGAAAGATCCGCCGGCGCTACTGAGGAAATCTCGGAAATTGTCGGTACAATTCAAGAAGAAATCAGCCGCGTGATGAAGGCAATGGAATCCGGGACGCTGGAGGTAGTGGAAGGCACTAAGCTGGCAAGCGAAGCTAAAACTCACCTCAATGCCATCATCGAAGTTAGTCGAGAAATGAATGCTTTGGTGCAGAATATTACTAGCGCATCTGCCAAGCAAACTGTTTCGGCTGAGGGAATTGCTAACAGTATGCAGCAAGTCAACGAGATTGCGAATACTACCGCACAAAAAGGTGCGGATGTAAAAGCATCTTTGGACGAGTTGTCTGGTTCTCTGGGTCAATTGCAAAAGTCGGTGGCGAATTTCCGTTCGTAATTTTAGAACCCCGACTTATTGAAGAAGTCGGGGTTCTGGGTATTGTGGCAGTGTGCGATGAATGGTAAGATGGATGAGTATTTGAAATACTTTTAGGTTGGGGCTATAGTGTTTGAGATTGAGTTTACAGACCAAGCGATTGAGGATTTGCAGTGGTTTAACTACCAGCCGGGAAGTCCCGGGCGTATATTTAGAGGGGATTAATCTGAGCGCTGCGCCCCGTACCCCGTTGG
>NZ_JAUBOZ010000146.1:0-14437 GCF_036700475.1 Microcoleus sp. T2B6
CGCCCGTCCAAAAAGGACGGGCGGGACGCCCATCCCACAATAACAATTAAAATTGTAAGTTATTTAATTCGCGATCCCTAGTGCCACATACAACAAGTCTAAGCGGTTCAAGATTTGAGGCGAAAGTCAAAAATAAGTTCCTCCGAGAAGGAGTATTTGACGTACAAAATATGATTACAATTCCTCATGCAAAGCTTCTACGCAAATTGGGAAGTCTGACATCCGAGAAAATGCTCGAAGTAGAACAGGTAATACTTTTGTGGTTGGGATTTAAAGAGGAAAATGCTGAGGGAGAGGAGGAGTAAACCGAACCATTGAAGTTTTGAAATTATCAGAGAAGCTGATTACTATGCAGTATGTCTTAATTATTCATGAAGTAGAAAAATATGAAGCTTGGAAAAAGGTATTTGATCGTGCTGAAAGCATCCGAAAAGAAGCTGGAGAGCGTTCGTATCAAGTCTTGAAGTATGAAAATGAACCCAACAAAATTGTTCATTTCTCCGCGTGGACATCAATCGCAGATGCTAGGGCGTTTTTTGAGTCGCCTAGACTGGTTAAAATTAGAGAAGAAGCGGGAGTTAAAGCTCCTCAGTTTATCTATCTAGACCAATTAGAGTCAGGAGTATTGTAAAAGTAATCAGACTTGGCGGTTGAAACGGCCGGTTATTCTGTGGAAATCCTACGCCTTTACAACTCCCGTTTCAACAACTCCCGCACAAACTCAAACGCCCTTGGACGCAACTCGACGGGCAGCAACGACAATCCCAAACCCGCCCACATTTTCGCCGCAGAAACCGACTTGCCCGCCCGCACCATCAGGCGCCCTTTTTGAGTTTCACCCACTTCAATCAGTCGCAAACCTAGCGCTAATTGAGTTTCTGCAATCCTTTTGAGCCTGACTGTTTCCAACTTCTCCGACTCAAACTCGTAGCCCGTCAAATAGCGCAATTTATCGCTTAAATACGGAATTGCCCGATCGACTCCTTGCTGTCCTGCATGAACTCGATACTCCATCAACAGCTCCGGCAAGTAATAGCACTTTTTGCCAGCAATCGCAAGTCTCACAAACAAATCGTTATCTTCGCAATTTTGCAAATTCGGCCGCAGAAATCCGACTTCTTCCAAGGCGCGGCGCCGAAACAAAGTCGCCCCTATTTGCAAACTTTGTCTGAGAAAAACTGCGGAGAGCAAATCTTCAATAATTCCAGCCGATAACTCGGTGCGGCCCCACCGCTGCGAATTCAGTTTCGTCTGGTTTTCGTCAATATAATTGTTAATGTCGATCACCCAGTGATCTGTACTGACAAAATCGATGCTGGGGTCTTTATCTAAAATAGCAGATGTCCGCTCTAGAAATTGCGCGCTCAGGCGATCGTCATCGTCAAACTTGATAAAATATTCGCCCCTTGCCGCCGCAAAGCCCGATCGCATATTATTACTCTTGCCGATATTCTGCGGGTGGCGAATGTAGCGAATCCCGCGATCGACAAATTCCGACATCAATAGTGGAGTGCTGTCAGTAGAACCGTCATCACAGATAATTAATTCAAAATCTGTATAAGTTTGAGCTAAGACGCTGGCGATCGCACAAGCCAGCAGATGCACTCGATTGTAAGTAGGAATGCAAACACTAATTTTCGGCACTACGACTATTTTCAATTTTAGATTGTGGAAAAAATTCGCAATTGAGTCCAGGAAAATAAACCACCCATGCCCAATTCCCTGTTTGGCCAATTCCCAATGTATTTTAACTCAAACGAGCCGTACATTCGAGAATTAACTTTTGATTCACCAAAGCAAACGGTTGAATTTCCAAAGCGCGGCGAAAAGCTTGAATAGCATTTAGGTATTCTCCCAAGGCAGCGTAGCACAAACCCAGACCGTGCAACGCCCCAAAATGCACCGGGTTCAGTTTGAGGACGATTTCGCAGTCGTGGATCGACTTTTTATAATTTCCTTGGGTATAGTGAAGTACGGCGCGTCGGTTCCAAGCTTCCGCAAAATCCGGCGCTTCCGCAATCAGATTCGTCAGCAAATCCAAAGCGTGGTGAACATCGCCTGCATCTAACGAAACTTGCGATCGCCTGAGAATTTGCATTCCATAGTCACCTTTCTGGTTAAACCAAGTGTGCCAGAGTTCTGTAGTTGCCCGATCGCGCACGCTTTGGTCGGGCTTTTTCAAGTCTTCGAGCAGCGCCTTAAGAGATAATTCGTCCATAGGTGCGAAGATTGTTAAAAAGATTTTATCAATCAATTTTATCGCGCAAGCGGCAACTTTATTTATTCCACATCTTGCACCATTCTCGCTTAACAGGCTTTTCGGCCTGTTCCACAAGAAAATTCACTCTTTGTGGAACAGGCCGAAAAGCCTGTTCCTAAACAAGTAATTGAGAATGGTGCAACATCTCAGTTTATCCCACATCCCATGAAGATTTTGATGCTTTCCTCGACTTTTCCCTATCCGCCCAGCCGCGGAGGAACTCAGGTAAGGACGTTTAATTTATTACAATACTTGAGCCGGCGGCATGATGTAATTCTCGGCACTGTACGATCGCCCGATGTCACCGAGGCACAAATCGACGCATTGCGCCAGCAAGTTACAGAATTAGCAGTTTTTCCCAACCCGCGATTACCCCCCCAACCCCCCCTTATTAAGGGGGGGCTAAGACTCGATCCAGAACCCGATGGGGATTTTTTGCCTCCCCCCCTTAACCAGGCATGGCTGTTTCATTCTCACCAAAAACATGAATTTTGTAGGGGTAGTGCCTCCGTGCCTACCCCCGACCTAGACGATTCGATCGGCAGATCCGACCAAGAGGGCCGGCACGGGGGCACGGCCCCTACGGATAATGAAACAGCCCTGCTTAACCAGGGGGAGGGCTTCTTGCCTCCCCCCCTTAATAAGGGGGGGACTGAGGGGGGGTTCCCTGAAATAATAGGAAAATTCCACAGATTCGGTCGATTTTTGTTGTCCGGGACACCTCCAAACGTACTCTCAAGCTACTCCCAAGCAATGCAGAATTGGGCAGACGAATTGGTAACAGCAGGCCAATGCGATGCTGTCACCTGCGAGCACAGCGTTAACGAGATTTACGTGCGTCCAGAATGGCGGCAAAAACTGCTGACAGTGGCAAACATTCACAGTTCCGTTTGGGGAACTTGCAGGGAAATGTTAGCAACCGGCACCTCGGAAAAACCCCTGCGCGATCGACTAAATTTACCGCTACTCGCCCGCTACGAAAAACGCTATTGTTCCAAATTCTCCCGCATTGTTGCGACAACATCCACAGACAGAGAGCAACTCCTAGAATTGCTGTCGCCTCGGGTACAAGTGCGAGGAAAACAAGATTTTTTTGTACCTCCCATTGATGTAATTCCTAACGGCGTGGATTTGACCGAATTTCCCTACCGATCGATCGATCCGGGAGGACACACCTTAATTTTTGCAGGCGCAATGAATAATTTGCCCAATATTGACGCGGCGCGGTTTCTGAGTTTGCAAATACTGCCGCCTTTGCAGCAGCGCTATCCCGATGCTACCCTCACCTTAGTAGGGGCTTCGCCAGTCCCGGAAGTGCTCGCATTGGGGAAACTTCCCGGAATTCAAGTAGTAGGCCGGGTGCAAAGGGTGGCAGAATATTTGCATCAAGCTGCTGTTTGTGTGGTGCCGATGCGGATTGGTTTTGGGATTAAAAATAAAACTTTGGAGGCGATGGCTGCGGGAACTCCCGTGGTTGCTAGCGATCGAGGTTTGGAGGGTTTAGCCGTCGATGGCGGCCCACAACTGATAAGGGCCTTGCGGGCGAACAAAGTTCAGGAGTATGTTGAGACGATCGCCAGTTTGTTTGAAAATCAGCAGCTAAGACAGGAGCTCTCTGTCAGGGCTCGATCGCTCGTGGAAAGCCAATACACTTGGGATATCATAGGTCGGCAGTACGATCGGCTATTGCAATTTTAAACTCTAAATTCTAAAATCTAAATTCTAAAATGGCATGATGGAACACAAAATTAACCCCTCAAAAAATCGAGCCAAACCCCCAGAAACTCGCCAAGTTGCTCCTCCTCCGACAAGACGGCGGCGCCAAACCCGACGCCCCAAAAATCTTCAAGAGTCCCAGCTTCCAATACCTACTCCCCGAACTCGCGCCAGATATCCCTGGAAAAGACTGATAGCTAATTTGACAGCCCTCAGCATCTTGGGTGGCTGTACAGCTTTGATGGGAGGCGGCGCTTGGCTGAGTTATCAGCTAATTGTCGATCCCAATGGCAACAGGTTGATCTCTCAGTTTGTGCCGGAATGGTCGCGCCTGCCTACAGGTAGCAGAGATTCGATCCAAACTCTCGATCAAATCAAAGCCAGCGTCCGCAAATTGGGATTCGTAACCGGAGAACCCCTGCCGCTTCCCGTCGATCAATCCCGCGATAATTCTATTTCCGATTTGCTATTGCCGGTGATGGTAGAAAGAACTGTTAAGGCTTCTACTGTTTGCAAAAATCCTTGCCGTCAAATTGTCGAACTTCGGGTGTACAAGCGAGTGCAACTTCCCGATCGCAGTTCCGATAAAGAGCAGTATTTTCAGTTAGCAAGTTCTGTGAATGTAGAAGGCCCTGCGGAATCTTTTGTCATTGCTTCTTTAGCTGACTCTACATCTGACAATCAAGCCTCGAATCAGTCGTTACCCCTAACAGAACTGCGCCGCTTTGACGGAAAGCCCCCCGCATCAGGCATTTGGTTTAATGTTAGCGGTAAACTAATGCGGGGCGACAGGAAAATTCCCTACGGACAAGTCGTTCGCTACAACCCCAGCCAAAATCATTTAATGCCGCTGTTGGAGTGGGCGAGTGCGGCCGGACAACCGCCGAATTGGCAGCAAATTGTTAAGGGCGAAAACCCCCAGTTGGCGATCGACCAAACAGTTGGTTTAGAGCCACAATTTACCCTTTATCAAATTGGCCCGCGCAAATTTTTGCCGAACCCCGTTCAGTTAACGGCGATTTCTTTAGAAGAAATTGCTTTCAATGACGAGACTTACAAAAATGGGCTGCGACTCGCGAAAAGCGGGCTGTGGTCTCCAGCATTAAATGTTATGCGTGTGGCGAAGGGGAAAGCTGGCAAAAATTGGCCAGCAGTCGCGCAAGCTCAGCTAGAAACGATCGAATTTCACGCTAAAATTACTCGGGCTCAGGCGATCGCATCTTGGGCCAGTCCCGGTCAACAAGTTCTCGCAGAATTGATCGACGGCCGCTGGACTGAAGCTTTGCAAGTATTTGAAGCCGATCCGAGTAACAGTCACGAAATAGCCACAACCCTCAAAAATGACGGCGGGCGGATCTGGAACCGCATAGACGCCGCCTTGAGAGTGAATGCCGCTGACGCCGATGTCAAGGCTTGGGGCGCCCTGATTGTAGCTTCTCAAGACGGAACTCGCGAGGCGATGAATTGGCTCGACCAGCAATCAGATACTGACAGCGAAACCAGAAGTCGAATTCGGAATTTGGTCAACAAACTTGAGGAAGCAGTTTCTCAGGCTGAAAATCTAGAAGACCACAAAAGTCAAATTATGGGTTCTGCTACTTTAATTAACAGTGTCAATCCCGCTGAGTGGCTGGAACCAGAACCGAACAATGAGTTAAAATTGGCGGGAGAACAAGTTTGGTATCAGGTGCAGGTAGCGAGTTTTTACGACGGTAGCCGTTGGGTTAATTCGCCTTTTTCTGATGTAGAAGTGCGCTCTTTTCCTGCTACTCAAGTCAAGTGGCTGTGGGGGCGGCTGGGATTGCAGGCTGACCCCAAGATTAAGATTGAGGTAGCGATGGCTAACGGTCAACAAAGAGTTGCTGTGGGAACGGTGAAAGCAGTGCAGGTTCAAGATGGAAGTCTGCGTTTGCTGGCGGCGGTTGACAAGCGATCGTAATCTGGCAGAAAGCATTCGGCAGATAGAACAGTCCCGGAGGCACTCTTGATATCAAATCCGGCTGCGCCGGAATGAGATCAAATCCGCGCTTCATCGTCGGGCGTAAAGTCGAATGAAGCTGCCAACAAATATCAACGCAATTTTCAGTTTTTTGACTCACAGTCAACAGTTAACAGTCAACAGTCAACCATCATGAGGAGTGCAACCGGAATCGATATGACACAAAGAAACCGGGTTTTTTTACCATTTCTGCCGATTGCAACAGAAGTATTTTCGTAAAAAAACCCGGCTTCCTTCCATCTGTACGTCCAAAACTAGGAAAAAGGAAAATTCTTTCTTTTGCGCCTCCGGTAACTCCGAAAGCAGCGCAATCTCAAAACTCTTCCCCTCCCCACTTATCGCTCTCGGACAAGAATGCACACAAAAATTTTGTTAATCTAATTAACACCACTGGCGCACAAAAAACCCAGAGATGTCAAATCGCGCCCTTTTTAGAGAGTGCTGCAATCATCTGCCGTTTCACGGCCTTAGCCCAAAGCTCAAACTCCAAACTGTTGATATTCTGAATTTTCACTTCCTCAACAGAGTGAGTTGGGGCTTCTTTCTGTGCTGTAGTCTCCATTCTTTTTTCCTCGTCCAAGAATTGTTAGTAGTCGATCGCAAACGGTTAGGATCATACATCTATTTTATGAACTAACCGTTGGCAATTAATTACACTAAAGGCAGAGATTTTCCCCATAAGATGCAGTAAATACATTGAGATAATGCGATTTAGGAATTTAATGTAAAAAAAATCCTACAACCCTTGCTATATATAGGCTTTTCCTGACATTAAAATCTTACAATTTACATTGTATGGCACTATCAAACCAATAGTTATGTTAGTAAACTTTTTTTTAAATGAATGTATTGACATATACAGCAGAAAACAATTTTATTGAATTCACATAGTGCCGTAAAGTCGATCGCCCGCATCTCCCAGTCCGGGTACAATATAGCCATGCTCGTCCAAACACTCGTCAACTGCCGCCGTATAAATCTGCACGTCAGGATGTTGTTCGTGAAAGTGCCCCACTCCCTCCGGTGCCGCCAGCAAACACAAAAATTTAATAGACTTCGGATTAACTTCTTTCAGCCTATCCACTGCCGCCACTGCTGAATTACCAGTAGCCAGCATCGGATCGACAATTAAAACATCTCGCTGTTCAATATCCTGGGGAACTTTGAAATAATATTCGATCACCATGCGAGTTGTCGGATCGCGGTACAAACCAATATGTCCTACCCTCGCAGACGGAATCAGCTCTAAAATACTATCTAACAGTCCCTGACCCGCGCGCATAATCGAAATAATAACAATTTTCTTTTCTGCAGCCAGCACCGGTGCATTCATTTTGGCGATCGGCGTTTCTATTAGTTCGTATTTTAGCGGCAAATCTCGCGTCACTTCATAGGCGAGCAGCATTCCAATCTCTTTCAGCAATTGGCGAAATTTCGCCGTGCTCGTTTGAGTTTGCCGCATTAGAGTTAACTTGTGCTGTATCAAAGGATGGTCGATGACAGTAACTTTAGCACTCATTTTTTTGAATAATTAATTGGCTTTATTCTAACTTATCAGCCATCGAGGCATTCTTGACGCAAAAAAAAACCGGTTTCTGCCGCCCCTGCGTCCGGGACTACTTATATCAAACCCCTATTGAAAACACCAATATCCCGCGAATAAAATTCCCTCCGACAATTGCCTTTCATCCGCCCAGCGCGACACTAAGTATGCGAGGTTTGAAAATACACAAATATGTCATTCTCTCGTTTCCTCTTCTTCCCGCACTCTTCCTAATAACGCAGATCCGGGCCCAAAAGCCTCCCCACTGGTTTTGCTGTCTCGCGCTCCATCCAAGCCCAATAACACAGATCCGGAGTTTTGCACCGAAACCTTCCGGAACTTTTACCAACCGATATGAATCTTAAGAAGTATCAACATACAACCTATTTTTTCGATTAATTCACTAATCGAAAAAACCTGAATAGGAACTGCCCATGAGGTTATAAGCTTGGCTTGACTGGCTTTTCATCTTGCAACATGAAGGCGGCAATATCCAAGTTTAAAACACATTACCTAAATTCAGTTCCATTTTTTTAGGGTGCTCCTAACACACAACTGAACTTATTAAGGAGAACATCCATGAAGTTTGTAAAACTATTGCTAGCTACGGCATTAATGACTGCTTCTATCGGCCCCGCCTTGGCTAATCCTGCCGTTCAAATTTTAGGTGCAAGCTACGGCGGTAGCGGTTGCCCCGATCGCTCTGCCAGCGTCAGCGTCAGCCCCGACGGTCAAGAACTGACCATCCTATTTGATAAATTTGCAGCCCAAGGAAATGTCTCAACAGAAAGCCGGAAAAGCTGCAATCTGAGCATTCCCATCAAAGTACCCCAAGGCTACCAAATTTCTATCTACGATGCTGATTATCGCGGCTACGTGGCTCCTAGAACCACAGGCAACCTGCGAGCAGAATACTTTTTCGCTGGAGCGCGCGGCCCAGTTTTTAATCGGAATCTCAGCGGCGAAACTAACTACAATGTTCGAGATAAGTTAGGTACTTTAGCTAATGTTTGGTCTCGCTGCGGCGACAGTGTAAATATGCGAGTAAATGCTGCGATGACAGCCCGCGGTGCCGGCATGGCCACCGTTGACTCCTTCGATTTGGCTCATCGCGGTTTAGTTTATCACGTCAAATATCGCACTTGCCGCTAAGCAGCTTGTTAGGAGTGTAGTGTGAGGTATTGTTTTCAGGTTTGAATTGGGAATTTTAAGTTGGAAGAGGGGATAATTTTCCCTCTTCCTTCTTGCTTCTTCCCTCTTGCTTCTTCCCTCTTCTCTCTTCCTTCTTCCCTCTAAAACACAGTCCCGTCACTTTCAATCTGAATTGGCGGCACTCCACCAGCCCTCAATTCGGCGGCAATCTTCCGCCCCGCCGCCCAAGTTCCTCCTTGCAAAATCTTCACCAGCGGCAATTGTTCCGCACTCAAATGCAGCTTTTCTCGAATAGCTGCGGCAATTTTATCTAAAAGATTCACAGTGAGCGATCGCCATTCTACTATAACTTCCGAATCCGGCAAGTAACTCTGCTCAAAAATAGCCGAATCTTTTGCCCGCAGCAGCCCAATATCCAAACACAAACCGCCGTTGCGGTACTCCGGCAATCCCGTTAACTCATCCAATCCGGCGACTTCTAAACCAAGTTCTTGCAGCGGTTCCAACAGCGAATAAGTCAACCACTGCGAGAGTTTGTGAAACGGCACGAATTCATCTCCCAAATTTTCTCCTTGTAATGCCCGATGCCGCCAAACATCCCCTAAATTAACGCCACCAATTGCATATCTTCCCGGCCAAATTTCCCCAAAACCTGTCAAAACAGCGCTCAACACATCACCAGCCTTCACAGTTTTGGTTTCAGAAACCCGACTGTCGAGCAAGTATTTTGCCAAATTGCCGGGACGCGGGTTTTCGCTACCAAATAATAATGGATGCTGGCAAATCGCATTTCCCAAACCCTGCAATAATTCTAATCTGCCTGTTAAACCAACTAGCGGATTCTCTCGACTTACCTGAAATCCAGCAGCTAAGGTTTCTAGTTTTAATTGAGAAAGTCCCTGAGAATCAGCTTCCCAAGGAAAATCGGGATTGCTGGAAAAAACACCTTGACAAAACATCCGCAAGCTGGCTATTGCTAACCCTTCAGAACGGCGGTAAACCTGTCCGGTTTCTGGTTCACAATACTGCCAATCTGCACCAGCACCGGCATCGAGCAAAACGCTGATAATTGCTAAATCAAATTTGATCTTAGCTTGCTCTATGAGTGCAAATTCTGCTAAAGCTGCATTCAATTCGGCGAGTCGCGACAAGTTGCCAGCTTCAAAATGTCGCCAGCGACTGTGAAAGGGAATGTTAAAATCGGGATATTGTTGGCGCGTTGTGTCAATTACATAATTTGCTGCTTTGTCGAGTTGGGATAAATCGACGCGGAAGTAGCGGAGTTTGTCCTGGCGGGCTAAATCAAAAAGCCGATCGCACTTTTGACGAATAGCAGCCGGCGTTCTCAGATATTCTACAGTCTCAAGTTCAATATTGTGCAACTTCATACCACCAAACACCGGTAAACATCGTTTTCTTGAAAAAAGTCAAACTGACTGTAATCTAAAAGATTATCTAAAATCGCATTTTTATCGATTTTGATCAGCTTATATTCCCACTTCGACCCGCTGACTTCGCGTTTTATGTGATCGGAAACTATCACCGAGTTTTTTTCTTTTCCCGGAGACACTATTTTACTTAAATCTTCCAGCCTGTCCGCGATGTGAATATCTTTTCCGTAAGTGCAAGACCTAAATATATATAAATTTCCCTTAGCAACTCCCACCGACAAGCCACAAGGTATTTGATTGGCGTTAATAAAAAGTTTCCAATTCTCGCACAGACTTTCCATTGCCGCTAAGGCTGAGTGAGCTTCGGGGAAAGTCAACAAATGCGAATCACCAACAATACTCCGAATTGTGCCACCGTATTCTTCGCAAATTGTTTTTTCAAAAGTATCAAAGTTGGTGAGCAAATATTCCACATCTTTGATTGAATTAGATTCTTGATAAGCTATAAACCCTCTCAAATCAGCTTTAATTATTGCTTGATTCTTGATGATTCGCGTTTTGTAACTTTGGTCAACTTTGTAGACTTTTTCAGGTTCGCTCATCCCTTTCAAAGAAAACTCGTTGACAAAAGATGTTTGCACTTCTGCTTTGTTGAGGGCCAGCCATGCTGCTTGGGACAAATATATTTCATCCGGCGGAGTTACTGATTCTATGCGCGCTGTTAAATTCACCGTATCGCCAAAGATATCTTTATCTTGATGCAAGACATCTCCTAATGTAATCGACACGCGAATAGCCAATCGTTCGTCGTTCGCCTTGCTAGATTGTTGCGATCTCAATTCTTGCTGCATTTCTATCGCAGCCACAGCCGCGGCTGTGACGCTGGGAAAAATTATCCAAAATGAATCACCTTCCCCTTTAATCACGCTGCCTTCATTTCGGGTGCTAATATCTGAAACAAAAGTTTTATGTTCGTTTAACAAACTACTTAAGTCCGACTGAGATAATTTTTTGACTCTGGCGGTATATCCACAAATATCTGTTTTTACGATCACACTAGAACGCAAATTAGCCATAACCTACCCTGACTGATCCAAAACCAGCAATAAATTTTATCTAGCAAAGACGCGATTGTTCGCGTCCCATCGGTCGCGTCTTTGCCCTCTCAATCTCCTAAATCGCGTCCGATCGCTCCTGCAAGAATTGTAGCATCTGGTACAGGGTCGGGCGTGTAGTAGCCGGCGGCTTTTTTGGCGACGATTTCGACTTGTGCGTCTGCGGGAATCCAATCTTCAGGAATGGGGATGCGATCGACCACATGAATGCCAGAATTGATAATCGCATTGTATTTCATATCGCTCATAGAAACTAAACTGTCAATGCGAGAGATCCCCAACCAGTGCAGCACGTCTGGCATTAGTTCTTGGAACCGCATATCTTGAACTCCCGCCACGCATTCAGTGCGCGTAAAATAGGCATCAGCGCGATCGCCCCCTTCCTGCCGTTTTCTGGCATTGTACACCAAAAACTTAGTCACTTCCCCCAAAGCTCTCCCTTCCTTGCGGAAGTAAACTATTACCCCAGAACCGCCGGATTGTGCCGTTTGGATGCAAATTTCAATCCCGTGTACCAAATAAGGGCGACAAGTGCAGATATCGGAACTGAAGACATCTGAACCGTTGCATTCATCGTGTACCCGTACCGCCAACTGCTTATCCGGGTCAGAAATATTCGCGACATCGCCAATAATATAAACCGTAGTTCCGCCAATTGGTGGCAAGAAAACCTGTAAGTCCGGCCGCGTCACTAAATCCGAGAACATTCCGCCTGTTTGCTCGAACAGGACACGGCGGAGAACGCTTTCTTGGGCGCCGATTCGCCTAGCAATTCCCGGCAAATACCACACCGGATCGATCGCAATTTTAGTTACTGCTAAATTGCCACCTGCTTTGACTATTTTGCCATCAATTTGCACCCGCCCCTTAGCGATGGCATCTTGCAATTCTGGCATATTAATGTGAGCTTTAGTGACAGCAATTGTCGGTCGAATATCATATCCCTGCTGGAGAAATGAAGTATAAACTTCGCTGACCAAACCCCCAAAGGGATCGAGAGAAACAATCAAATTGCGATCGCCCCAACTAGGGTGCGGCCCGATGTGTGCGGCCGGAGAGGTGTTGGTAAAATCGGGGCGGTGATCTGCTTGGAGTGCGCCGGAAGCCACTGCTAGCGCGCGATAAACAGAATAGGAACCCGAATGAGTGCCGATCGCATTCCGGTGAGACGATTTGGTGAGGCTGCCAATGACAGGCCCCCGTTTCAGGGGATCGATTTCTCCCCAGTGGATGGGATGAGGTTTTGTGCCGGATCTGTCGGGATGGGATGTTAAAACTATATGCTTGGGTTTTGACACAGTTGTTTTTGGCTCTTGCTATGGATGCTGCTGTTGGTTGAAAGTGAAATTGCAATTTGAAGCAGTGATTTATGATAGCAAAAGGATTCGGGATCGGGAAGTATCCGGCATAGCCAAACTCGTGACGCTGATTTTCGCACAGTCCTGAAAATATAAAAATTTTGCATAAGTGCTTCAGTGATTAAGGCTGAAGTACAAACAGCAAAGCTACCTATTTAAGGCAAGTTTCTCTAGGAGTTATATTTTCTTTCTGCATGATATTTGTTTAACTAACCGCAGAGGGCGCAGAGGGCGCAGAGAATCTAGAAAAGAGAGAAAGAGGGGAAAAGAGATGGTCACAATTCCTGCGAGGGTTGTTATAGTTACAACTGGTAGCCGGGAATTATCAAGAAAATACTAACTCACAAAATTAATGTTGCCAAGTACATCTAATTATTTGCTCAAAAATGGTCGCGTACCCGCGTCTCTTCTAGAGATGAAATCGCTCGCGCCCTCCGCTTCTACTGTGGCGACAACGGGGAGTGAGAACAATTTTTGTTTGGTGGATTTGGAAATTGCAGCAGGGGCGATCGCCCAAATTACTCCAGCAGGTACAAAACCTGTATCCTCCTCTGGAGATATCCCAGTTATAGATTTGCAGGGCGGCTTAGTTTGGCCTTGTTTTGTGGATATGCACACCCATTTAGACAAAGGCCACATTTGGGAACGATCGCCCAATCCCGATGGAACTTTTGCCAGCGCGATCGAAGCGGTAGGCGCTGATGCCCAAAAAAACTGGAATGCAGAGGATGTTTACCGGCGAATGGAGTTTGGCCTCAAGTGCAGCTACGCCCACGGAACCAAGGCTATCCGCACTCACATCGACAGCGCGGGGGAACAGGGAACCGTTAGTTTGGGAGTATTTGAAGCGCTGCAAGCCGAATGGGGCGATCGGCTGATATTGCAAGCAGTTTCCCTGGTTTCCCTCGACTATTTCCTGACACCTGCCGGCGAAAAATTAGCCGATCGCATGGCCCAAATCGGCGGCATTCTCGGCGGCGTCGCCTATATCAACCCCGACTTAGACAAACAACTCGATCGAGTTTTTGCCTTAGCCAAAGAACGAAATTTAAACATCGACTTCCACACCGACGAAAACGACGATCCAGATTCAGTAACATTGCGGGAAGTCGCAAAAACCGCCATCCGCCATGAATTTGGGGGTCAAATAATCTGCGGACACTGCTGTAGTTTAGCCCGACAACCCTCCGATTTAGTAACAGAAACTCTGGAATTAGTCAAGGAAGCAAATATTGGCATTGTCAGCTTGCCGATGTGCAACCTTTACCTGCAAGACCGAGAATCTCAGCATACACCGCGCTGGCGGGGTGTGACACTGCTGCACGAACTCAAAGCAGCAGGAATTCCCGTTGCAGTTGCTAGCGACAATTGTCGCGATCCGTTTTACGGATTTGGCGATCACGACGTTTTGGAAGTCTTTAATATGGCAGTCCGCATCGCTCATTTAGATAGGCCCTATGGAGACTGGCCCTGTGCAGTGACAAAGACTCCAGCCGATTTAATGGGATTGCCGAGTTTAGGACGAATTGCACTTGGTTTACCAGCAGATTTGATTTTATTTAAGGCGCGGAATTTCAGCGAATTGTTATCTAGAGCGCAGGGCGATCGCACAGTTTTGCGACAGGGAATTAAAATTGATACAACTTTGCCCGATTACCGCGAACTCGATGATTTCTTAGCAATTTAAATCTGACATTTTGTACGAATATCAAGAACAGGCAATATGCCTGTTCCACAAAAGATGAATTTTCTTTCTACTCGTTACTAGGCAGAGCCGGGAACCAGTTAATTGAGTTTTGTGGAACGGGCATCTTGCCCGTTCTTGACGGGTGCATCTCACTTTGGCAAATGTGTCAAAAAAGAGATAAAATGAAAAAGCTAGTAAAATCGTTAAATAAAGATG